>DQSX01000065.1 GCA_015663065.1 Sulfurovum sp. | reverse complement strand
GTAAAAGCAACCGTGGTTGGCAGGTCTCCAGGAGGGTTTTTCTACATTATTCCACAGTCTGTCTCCCACCTTAAAGAGAAAGAATCTGCGCTTTTAAGCAGTAAAGAGGAGATTGTTTATCGTTACTGTAAAGAGATCTCTGCACTCTTCTTCAAGTGGGAGCTGTTTCTGCGTTATATCAACAAAGAGTATGACCGTTTTGACCACTATCAGGCACGTGTACTTTTTGCCAGAGCCAAAGAGTATGCGTTTATACTGCCCTCTAAAAGAAAGGTCGTTAAACTGCAGGACTTTGCCCATCCTGCCATTGAAAACCCGGTTCCCGTAACGATCAATATGGACAAACAGATCATGCTGGTCACCGGAGTGAATGCCGGAGGTAAGACGATGCTGCTCAAGTCACTGCTCAGCGCAGTCTATATGAGTAAATACCTGTTGCCTTTCAAGTGTGATGACAGCCGAACGGAAGTAGGGCACTATAAAAGTATTGAAGCAGTCATAGATGACCCGCAGTCCGTTAAAAATGACATCTCTACTTTTGCAGGACGTATGCAGGAGTTTGCCAAACTTTTTGGCAAAGAAGATGCCATAGTCGGTGTTGATGAGATAGAACTGGGAACTGACTCCGATGAAGCGGCTTCATTGTTCAGGGTCATGCTGGATGAGTTGCGTAAAAAAGGCATAACCTTCATAGTGACCACGCACCATAAACGTCTGGCTTCACTGATGGCGTCAGATGATCAGGTGGAACTCATAGCAGCACTTTATGATGAAGAGAGACGTCTGCCGACCTATACTTTTTTACAAGGAAGCATTGGGAAATCGTATGCGTTTGAAACAGCACAGCGCTATGGTGTACCCGTAGCCATTGTCAATAAAGCCAAAATAGTCTACGGTGAAGACAAAGAGAACCTTAATGAACTCATAGAGCGCTCTACGTCACTGGAACGGGAAATGCGCCTGAAGATCGCACAGGTCGATAAAGAGTTAAAAGATGTAGAGCGTAAAAAACTGCATCTTGCAGAAGAAGAGCAGAAACTTCAGGAGAGCCACAGAAAAGCCATTGCCACACTGGAAAATCGTTACAATGCCGCTACAAAAAAGGCAAGAGAAGCACTTAAGGTCAAAGAGTCCACCGAAGGAAGAAGACTGCTGAATGTAGCCCATCAACGCAAAGCGTTTCAGAAAAAAGAGATAAAAGTGGTAGAAGAGACGCCGCTTAAAGAGGGTGACAAGGTCAAATACCGTTCCCATAAGGGAGAACTGCTCTCTTTGCGGGGAAAAGATGCGACCATCATTGTCGACGGACTCAAAATGCGTGTACCGCTTTCACAACTTAAAAGAAGAGGTGATACACCGAAAGTCAAAGTACCCCAAAAGAAAAAAGAGGCAAAAGTACATGTCGAGAAATCCGGAGCCTCTGTTTCCGTAAAGCTGCTGGGAATGTATGCAGATGAAGCGTTGGACACAGTGGACAAGTTTCTCTCCGATGCTCTAGTAAACGGTTTGAATGAAGTACAGATCATTCATGGTACAGGGGGAGGGGTGTTGTCAAAACTGGTCACAGAATATTTGAAAAAACATCCTAAAATCAACAAGTTTTACAGAATGCAGGGTAATTTGGGCATTACAATTGTTGAGTTGTAGCTAAGTATAAACTCTAAAAGGTATAATAGTACAATTAAAAATTGTGGGAGAGTTTTGTGAGCATTAAAGATGATGTGAAATATGTTAAATCTGAATTAAGTGGTGACGAAAAGGTACTTGTGAGTGCCTTTAAATTAGAATCTCTATATAAAAAATATAAATTTGTTGTCTGGGGTATTGTTGCTGCTGTCGTGCTGTTCTTCCTTTCCCAAACGGTAATGGAAAGTATGAAACAGTCTAAACTTGAAGATGCGAATGCCGCATTTTTAACACTGCAGGAGAAGCCGGACGACACCGCTGCAGCCCAGATATTGCAAAAGAACAATCCTGCACTCTTTGAACTCTATACATTTTCAAAAGCATCAAAAACTAGTGACAGTAAAGCGTTAAAAACCCTCAGTGCCTCTAAAAATGAGATCATTGCAGATGCAAGTAAATATACAGCGGCAACGATCGATAAAAAGCCTGTAGATTCTAAACTCTACAAAGAACTGGCATTGCTTGAAGAGGCATATCTCTCTATCAAATCCGGAGATACAAAAAGTGCAAAAGCGAAATTGGAACTTATTGATGAGCGTTCTTCTCTTCAAATGCTTACACAGCTGTTGAAGCATGCAATGATAAAGGCAAAATAGATGAAAATATCATTACGCTCTGGATTATCGTTTGTTGCACTTGTCTCTGCATCACTGATCTTTTCGGGATGTAGTTCTAAAAAATATTTTGAACCTGAACAGACATTTTCTGCCTCAGGTGCAGCGACTGCTTACGGTGGAACGATAGTAGATCAGAGTCGAGACGGTGCTACACTGCAAAGCGGGTATTACATCGGTAAAGCAGGGATATCTAAAATAAACCTTGGTGAAGGTTACAGATTTTTGAGTGAAAGTTCCCATTATGTACTTGCAAGCAACCCAATGGGTGCCTTGAAGATCATTAAAAAGTCCAATGGTACAACACTCAGAACAGTGGACTTTACGAAACCAATCGTATCCGCAGTTATTGAAAACGGTACCATTGCCTATATCTTGAATGACAATACTTTTGGTCTCTACTCTGTATCACAAGACAAAAAGCTAGTAGAGAACAAGTCTGAGACCACCTATGCCATCGATACTAGAGCTGCTACACCAATGTTCATTGATAACCTGGCAGTTTTACCGATGCTCGACGGTAAACTGGTTGTCATAGACAAACATGACCCGGAAAATGCCATAGTAATCTATTTGAGTTCTGAAAATGCATTTAACAATGTGATCTATCTTGCACGTTCAGGCAATACGATGGTTGCCGCCACACCTAAAAAGCTGATCACTATCGGTAATGAAGGACAGGAAGAACTTCGTGCCAATATCTCAGATGTAGCGTTGTTAAGCGGGTATATTTATCTCTTTACCAAAGAGGGAGAGGTGATCAAACTCAGCAAAGCATTGGAAGAAAAAGCGAAAAAGAAATTTAAGTTCGTACACTTTTCTGCAGCGACAGCTACAGGTGGAAGAATCTATGGTTTAGACCAGAGAGGTTCACTCATCGTACTCAATGCAAATCTGAACAAATCCAAGATCTATGATGTAGGTGAAGTAGATAAGCCGGTATACATTACCGGTTCAAAACTTTACAAAGACGGGAAGATCATTCATCTGAACAAATTAGGTTATGAATAGCGATCTGCTTGTAGCTTTTGAAGAGTATGTCTCTGTCACCAAGGCACTCGATACACAAACGGTCTCCTCTTATCTGGGAGACCTTAAACAGTTGGAAACGTTTACAGAAAAAACACTGACTAAACTTGATACAACAGATGTTTTAAAGTTTCTGGCAACTTTTGACAATAAACGAACACTCAATAGAAAGCTCTCTTCCATCAATACTTTTTTTCATTTCTGCCATATTCAAAGTTTTAGCCATGAAAAGATCAAAATTCCTATGGCAAAAGTACCCAAAAATCTGCCAAAATATGTAAGTTTTGAAGAGATCATGCAGGGCTTGGAAACCATAGATAGAAGCACAGTAACAGGTTTGAGAGACTATGCGCTGATACTCTTTTTGTATGCAAGCGGATGCCGTATCTCTGAAGCACTCTCTGTACAACGATCAGACATTTTGGAAGGGTGGCTGAAGATACGTTTTGCCAAAGGTGAAAAGGAGAGAGTTGTACCACTTGCACCTGTGGCAACAGAAGCACTAGATAAATATTTGGAAGCCCAGGATCTATCATCTGCCTACATCTGGTTAAACTATAAAGGCGATCCGTTAAGCCGTATCTCCGCCTATAAAATAGTTAAAAAATACCTGGGCATCTCTCCCCATGTACTTCGCCACTCTTTTGCCTCTTCTCTCATTATCGGTGGTGCAGACCTGCGTGTGGTGCAAGAGTTGTTGGGACACAGCTCACTGGAGACTACGCAGATATACACACATATTCAAAAACAGAACTTGGCAGATACGATGTCAAGTTACCATCCATTGAGTTGATTTTCGGTATCATAATAGTATGAAAGAAACCGTAGAATATTTACAGAAAAAAAACCTTATCTTTAAATCACTAAAAGAGATAAGTCCTAAAGAGCTTGGTTCACGAAAAAAAATAGCACTTTACTTGGGTATTGATTTGAAGGGCTATTATGCTTTAGTGATGAATGTTGAAAAGAAAAGTAGAATACTTCGTAAAGAGGTAGGGGAACTCCTTGTATTGCATGAAAAGTTGGAAAAGTATGTTGACAGCAAGATCACTAAAAAATATATACGCATCAAGGCACCACTCTGTTCTCATGCTAAAGTCATGCTAGAAGATAATGGATGGAATGTATTTGTTGCTTTGCAGCAAAGTGAGGAGTAAGGTGTGAGGAGTGATGCGTTATTGTTAGCCGATATCGGTAATACCCATTTTCATATTTATAATGGTGAAAGAGTAGAGCATTTATCTTATGAAGATGCTATAGAAAAATATGCTGATAAAAACCTGTGCTATATTTCAGTAAAACATCATCTGGAAGATAAAATAAAAAAGATAAAGTCCTGGAAAAACATCTCTAATGAGATGATTCTGGAGGGCGACTATACTACTATGGGCGTGGATAGAAAAGCACTGTGTTTAAGTCATAAAGATGGTGTTTTTGTAGACGCAGGTTCTGCTATTACTGTGGATGTTATGAAAGAGGGCATCTATCAAGGAGGCTATATTTTCCCCGGTATCAAAGCCATGCTTGAATGCTATAAACGTATCTCTCCGGTACTTGATACAGGGCTAAATGAAATGATATCATTGCAGCAGCTCCCCACCACAACTAAAGATGGGATAAGCTATGGTATAATCGCGTCCATAAAAGCACTCATAGACATACACAGTAAAGACAGAGCACTCTACTTTACAGGAGGAGACGGTAAGTTCCTTGCCTCATACTTCCCTGATGCAATCTATGATGAAACACTGGTCTTTCAAGGCATAAAAAAGGTTTTAGTATGTTAACAGTAGCACTTCCAAAAGGAAGAATTGCAGAGCAGACTCTGGAGATATTTGCAGAGATTTTTGGTGGAGAATTTAAGTTTGAGGGTAGAGAACTCATTTTGGATATGGGTGATTTCCGTTTTTTAAATGTACGTAACCAGGATGTACCGACTTATGTAGAACACGGTGCTGCAGACATCGGTGTGGTTGGTCTGGATGTGATCACAGAAAAAGAGCTGGATATCATACAGCTTCTTGACATGCAGCTGGGTAAATGTAAAGTGTCTATCGGGATCAAAAATGAAGATGAACTTGACTGGTCACGACCTAACATTAAAGTAGCCACCAAAATGGTGAACATTACCAAGAACTACTTTGCGCAAAAAGCAGTGGGTGTAGAAGTGGTCAAACTTTACGGTTCCATTGAGCTTGCACCGCTTGTTGGTCTTGCAGATGCCATTGTTGACATTGTTGAGACAGGTTCAACCATGAGAGAAAACGGACTGAAAGTAGCAGAAGATATTATGGATTCATCTGCACATCTCATTGCCAACAAAAACAGCTTTTATGCTAAAAAAGGTGAGATATTAGACCTTTATGAAAAGATCAAAACTGTTGTAGAAAATGGACAAAAATAGTTCTTCGTCACTTGACCTCTACGCTAAAGTAGAGGACCTTCTCGGGGTAAAAGAGGCTGCGCCAAGTCTCTACGCACACTACCTTCTTTTTTTAAATTCAGTTGATTTTGAAACC
>DQSX01000018.1 GCA_015663065.1 Sulfurovum sp. | reverse complement strand
CTTTGCTACCCAGTAGTCTTCATCATATCTCTCATCACCGGTATAAAAAGTATATGCTTTTATCTTTGTATTGTTCGGATGTGTTTTATTGACCATTGCTAAAAGTGTTGAACTGTCAAGTCCGCCACTGAGATTAAAACCCACATTTACATCTGCTCTAAATCTTAGGTTCACGCTATCGGTTAAAAGCTTCTCATAACTGTGTTGAACTTCCTCAATACTTTTCCCTATTTCAACACTTTTAACTCTGCCTACAAAGTCATACCACTGAACGATCTTCAGATCGCCATCATAATAAAAATAGTGCCCCGCTTCAAGTTGCTTTACATCTTTCCAAAAACTTTCATCTGGCGATCCATATGAACCAAAACTGAGATAATCTGACCATACTTTTTCATTAGGAGAAAGATTAATATTTGCTGCTTCAAATGCTTTTATCTCACTTGCAAAATAGAGTGACCCCTCATACTGCATATAATAAAAAGGTTTCACGCCAAAACGATCTCTTGCTGAAAAAAGTCTTCCCGTTACATTATCATAGATCACAAAAGAGAACATACCATTGAGTCGCTCAAGCATTCTCTCTTTCCACACAAGATACGCTGCCAATAAAACTTCTGTATCGGAGTGTGTTAAAAAACTGTACTCTTTAGACAACTCAGATTTTAGTTCAATATAGTTATATATCTCTCCATTAAAAATGATCTCATAACGACCACTTCTGTCCTGCATAGGTTGATTGGCTTCAGAAGAAAGATCTATGATTGCAAGGCGGTTATGCCCCAATGCAATCTTTGTAGGTATCACTTTTGAGCCGGTAAAATCAGGACCACGATGATGCTGTGTACGTAACATAGCATCAATCATTTTCTGATTAGCAGAAGTACCTACTATCCCGACTATACCACACATTAATCTTTATCCTCAAGTGATCTATAAAAGGCTTCGGCTTCATTCCAATCGTCCATCGTATCGATATTGATAAGTTTTGGACTATCAATGGGAAAGGCAATGATATCATCTCCAAGAAGTGAACCTTTATTTTGTATGGTATCGGTTGAAGTGATATAGATAGCACCATCTCTATGATATGTAGGTGGTAGTTCCTGACGACGAGGGATGATCTTCTCTTCTCCTGTACTGATCTTTAAACGGTTATTTTTTTCTATCTCAAAAGTCCAATGAGGATTAAACTCATCAGGTACTTTTCGTACAGAGACAAGAGAATCCGGCTTTTCCTTTATAAATAGCGCAATAGCCTCATCTATCACTCCCTCAGGACGGTAAGGACTCGTCACCTGCAACAGACAAACGGCATCAAAAACCTCACCCTGTGCTTCAAAAAACTCCAGGGCATGCTGCACAACCCCAAGACTTCCAGAGCTGTCCCGTGCCAATGCATCAGGACGCATAAAAGGAACATCAAGTCCGTGAGCCTTAGCAACCTCAGCGATCTTGGGATCATCAGTTGAGAGTATAACCCTATCAAGCAAATTTGAGGCTTTGACCTGTTCTATAGTGTAAGCGATCAAAGGTTTTCCCAATAGCAGCTTGATATTCTTTCCAGGAATACCTTTTGAACCACCTCGTGCAGGAATAAGCCCTAATATTTTCACATTTCCACCTTATTAATAAGTAATAGTCTTATGAAACTTCAACTCAATCGTTTCAAG
>DQSX01000102.1 GCA_015663065.1 Sulfurovum sp. | reverse complement strand
TCACCGAAAGCATAAGATCCACCAAGTCCCCACTGGAAACCATCTTCCGCTCTATCTACTGAACCTGCTTGGCTAGGGTGTGGAAGTGGACCAATTGATACTTCTCCGTAACCCAAAAGAGCATACATAGTAAAATCATCTATGCTATACATTGGCTTTAAGTAAATAGCTATATTAGAAAAGTCACCTGGATAATCTCCATCATAGATTGCGCTAGCTGTGTCATTTCCATGATCATAATCTAAGTTTGAAACATCTTTAGTATAACGACCTTCAATTGCAAAATATTCATTTATCTGATAACCTGCCTGAAGCATAATTCCCGTAGATGTAAACTCTTCTGAGTTATTGTCATTAGACAGACTCATAGCAGATACACCAAGACCAAGATAAAACCCACTGTCATCAGTTAAAACAACTGGTGCAACTTCCGCTACTTCTTCTACAGGAGCAATGTCACCACCTGCCATCATCATACTGCTACATACGCAAAATGCTGTGAGTAAACTAGGTATTTTCTTATACATAATATTCCTTCGTAATAATTCATCGATTATAACTATTTTTTATTAACGAAAGTACACACCTGAAGTAAGTAGAAGGATTTGTTTTTGATTATATTTTAAAAAGGAGTATTTGAAGCTAAAGAGATATTTTAATTCCTAGTGATAGACTGGATATTAATAGGGTTGGATTTGAAATTGATCCAAAATATTTGGCAGCAGACTATGCTAAAAGTATAAAATAATCAATTAAAATTGACTTATGTCAGACAAGTTGTTATAATATATGACATAAGTTTGACAAAGGATATATAAGATGGAAGCAATATATGGTGCAAGAGATATAGTCCGTAACCCTTCTTTACTAAGAATAGGCTCACAAGATAGTTTCATCGTAGAAGATAAAAAGGCACATAAACGTTTAGGTATATACCTTGGTGTTGAATTGGCTGAAGAGTTTTTTGCGTATAAAAAAAGAGAACAACTTTTAAATGCTGCAAGGAAGATAAAAGAAAATTCGGCAAAAGAGTATGAATTTTTGGAAGGTACTATAGATGATGGACTATAAGCGAGGAGATATTGTTATAGTTAACTTTAATCCTCAGCGAAAGCCTGAAGAGGTGGCAAAAGTTCGTCCGGCTATAGTAATCTCAGATAGTCAGCTCAACCAGGTTTTAGACCTCATAACAGTAGTAGCATTGTCTACTAACCTTATAGACGGTGCTGAACCCCTTCGTGTACGCATACCTCAGAGAGAGAATCTGGAAAAAGAGAGTGATGCAATGATAGAACAATTAAGAACAGTATCCAAGAAAAGAGTGGGAGAGAAAGTTGGTTCATTGACTAATGCAGAGATGGAAAAAATAGTATATGGTATTAAAGAGATGTTGGCACTTTGAAACAAGATATAGCAAATGATACAAGCAGACATAAAGCTGTTAGATAAATAACTTTACTTGTTAAAAAAAGAGGTAGACATAGTGAGGAGTATAGATGATCATATTGTTGCATAGGTATCTTTTGCACCTTTTGGTTGTACCGGCATACCCTCCAGGTCACAAAAAGGTGAACATATAGTGGCAATTTGTTTAAGTTCAAAAGTCATTAAGATGCCGTCATAAATGATTCTATGGCACACTCAACACTTTTTGGAATATCTTTACCTTCCAAATTCATAAAGTCTGCCTGTACCGAGTAAAATTCTTTACCATTATAGGTTAAGATGAAACGTAAAAATCCTGCATAAAGTTTACTTTTCTTTGTCTTTTTACCGGGGTCGTCTTTGTCATTTTCATAAATATAATAATCTATAACTACTTTTCCATCGTCTTTTGCATCATCCTGTTTTCTCTGGGCAATGGCATCATTTACCATTTTGTCAACCTTTTCAAGTTGAACATACTGAAACATTTTTGTTTCCATGAACTTAGCTTCTTTAATACGGGAAGTGAGTTCGTACTCTCCTGCGCGAACTGCTTCCTGTGCTTTCTTAAGTAGTTCAGCATCATATGTTCTTTCAAACACTTTACATTTTTTATGGCAGGCAAGACGAGTGCTATTTCCTCCTCCTGTTTTTTTGTATTTTGCTTATAGATATCATTACCTACAAAATAGAGTATAGCGATAGCGAGTATAGTGTATATATATTTCATTGTATTCCTTTTAACGTTGTTGATGTTGTCTTTCGTGAGATTTTACAATGTCCGGAGCATTAGTATCGTCAAGTATGACCAACTCATCAGCTTCATATCTATGAGGTGATAAGCCTTTGCAAAAACGATTGCCAGACTTGAGACTCCCATGATCACAGCAAAAAGCTGTACCGGGAAGTGTTCAAGCGCTCTTTTATTTATTTCCATTGCGATCTTCCTTTACTGTCTTTGTTTAGTGATGGAGATCGCCTTGTTATGCAAGAGTGCATCCGCGATCTTTTTACGTGTATTTTCAATGAGTCTGGAGAATGTTGTTCTTGAAATGCCCATCGTATCTGCACACTCCTGCTGGTATAGACCTTCGAAATCACTCAGTCTCAACGCTTCCATTTCATCGTCATTAATGAGCATTTTTTCAAGTGTATCTCTGGGTATACCACAAGGTTTGAAGCAGACTTTGGTATGGTCTTTGCAATAGTACGTCTAATCTTTTTTCTACCTGCTTGCAATACAACTCCTTAATATTATGAACATATGCCCAAATTTAAAAGAAGTATAGCCAACATATGTTCAAAAATCAATAGTTTAAATTATAATTATTATATAAATTAGTTATGCATATACAATTTGATGGTCGTGTACTCAATATGTGCGTACCTTTTTAAATTATGATAAAATGTTTTTATTCCATAAATAGGTCTAACATGACAATAATTAAAGATTATTTTAAAGGTGCTGATGCCACGAAATTCTCTACTGTGACACCACGACGGGGAACTGAAATACTGAATGATGTGGGAAAAGAGAAAGCGTTTGAAGATATTTACAGGTTTATAGAGAGAACTAAGGCGGAGTAGCCTTAGTCTAAGAGCATCCCTCTAACTTCATCTTCATCAATAAGGTCTTTTTCATATTTGATAACGGCAATATGCTCTGTCTCATTTATGTAAGATTCAACAATGGCTTCATGTTTTGTGAGTGCTGCGACTTTGTCTCTGTCAAAAATATCTAACGATACGTAGATATTCCCTCTGTTGTTCGGGTTTGGCATAGTCGCTACCCAGATAAACCATGCTATGGAGATGACCGCAACTACCAAAGCAAGTGTACCTCTGTCAAAGTGCTGCATGAGCCACCCTGCCAGCAGACCACCAAAAAAGATACCCACGTAGGCAAAGGTGTTTGCCACACCCAGTGCAGCACCTTTTTGGTGTACTTTGGCAAACTTGGCTACAAAACTTTGCAAGAGTGGTTCAAACATATTAAATCCGATGAAAAAGAGCACTACACCGAAGATGAAAATACCTGGTGTTGTCCCAAAGCCCATGGCAATGAAGCCTAGGAAAATGACGGCGACAGAGATCATGAAGACCTCTCTTCCTTTTCCATACTTTTCACCAAATATAGCCGCGGGTCCCATGGCTAACAGTCCAAAGACCATGGCAGGCAGATAGACTTTCCAGAGTTCCGCTTTTTCCCATCCGAAGCCACCGTCATCCAGAGACTGTGTCATGACAACAGGAATGATGAAAAACGCCATCGTCATAATGGAAGAGTGAAAAAGAAAAGTGATATACATACGCGTAAGAGACTTGTCTTTAAAGACCTCTATCATTTTGGACTCCTCTTCCTCATAAGAGTGTACGATCTTCGGTGGTTGAGGTACTGCGGTAAATAAAATACCAATGGCCATGAGAGAGAGTAGAGCAGTAAGCCAGAAAAGCTTGTCTATTCCCCAGTTACCCCCTACAACAGGCGCAATGATCATCGCTGCTGCAAAAGAGAGAGCGATCGTTCCTCCCATGATCGCCATGGCATGGGCTCTCTCTTCTTCTTTTACCAGGTCAGCGATCATGGCTGAGACCACAGAACCGATGGCTCCGGCACCCTGTAGAAAACGGCCTGCAAGTAACATATAGATATTGTCAGACACAGCGGCTATTACTGAACCGACGATAAAAATAAGCAGTCCGAAAAGCAAGGTTTTTTTACGACCAACTTTGTCAGACATGAGTCCAAAAGGCACTTGAAACGTTGCTTGTGTCAGTGCATATCCACCTACAACAAGACCGGCAAGGAAAGGTGTGGCCCCCTCCATTTCAAGTGCGTAGATAGAGAGAACAGGGAGGACAATGAAAAGTCCGAAAAATCTCAAAGCGACAATAAGCGAGAGTGGCATGATCTGTTTAATCATAGGTATATCTCCAATAGGGTAGAATTTCTCCTAATTATAGTAAGTAAAGGTTAACTACGGATGAAAATCGTTTTAGCAACAGGAAACAAAGGTAAATTGCGCGAATTTAAACAGATGTGTCAAGACGAAGTGCTAGCTTTTTCTGAACTTCTGGGTGAGTTTGACATTGTTGAAGACGGAGATACATTTGCAGCCAATGCCCTCATAAAAGCGAGAACTATTTATGAGAAACTTGGCAAAGCATATCCTGACGATGAATATTTGGTGATCTCTGATGATTCAGGTATTTCACTCCCTGTTTTAGACGGTGCACCGGGCATCTATTCAGCACGCTATGCAGGGGTAGGGGTGACAGACAAAGACAATTTGTATAAATTGCTTGCAGCGGTTAAAGAAAAAGGGTTACAATCCACACCTGCGTATTACACGGCAGCCATTGCCATCGTCTCCAAATTTGGAGAGTATGTGGTGCACGGTTGGATGCATGGAGATGTTTTGGCTGAACCAAGAGGTGACAAGGGTTTTGGCTATGACCCGATGTTTGTTCCCAAAGGGTATGATTTGACTTTGGGGGAGTTGGATGATGATGTGAAGTCGGTGATCTCTCATCGTGGGCAGGCGCTGGAATTGGCTAAACCTATCATTGGTATGTTACAAAAAAAGTAACCAATTACTTGTTTAAATATTATTAGGCTAATGGAGTTAGAAAGATGCAAAAAGAACAATTTATGAAAGATCTGCAAGTCATTTATGATGAATTGCAATTTAGACAGGCAAGTTTAAACAAGTATTATGAACTTTTAGATGAAAGTAAAACGCATGAGAGAGCCAATGTTATCGTGGATGCTTTTTTGAAACTATTGGATATTCCCAGAGACAAAGATTCTGAAATGGCTGCTTTGACGCGTATTGTGAACCTGCGTGAAGATGCTTTGGAGCAGGTTTTGGAGAAAAATGGTTCTTCTAAAGAAGAGATAGCCATGAAAAAAGAGTTGGCTTATGGTTTTACAAGTACGATGCATATTACCCGGCATGAAACGTTTATTTCTTGGGTAGAAGAGCACAAACTGCTCACACCTTTTTACCGTGCTTTAATGCTTGGTGTACATTTTGTAGGGGTTACTTTGAGTATCTGGCAGAGTCACTGGACACACCACATTATCCATTCAGTGAACCTTGAACTCTCTGACCTTTTTAACGGAGATGATGCAAAAGTGTTTGAAATGCTGCAGAGTGAATCACTGCTGGATGAAGATGAGAGTGGTTGTGTGGGTGACCGTTGTTATTCGGTATTGGTTAACACTTCGACTAGCTCAGTGACCGAGGAAGAGTCGTTGGCTGAGCCTGTCGAAGCCAAATATAAATCTGTAGCCTATGCAGAAGCATTTCCCAAAGAGGTGACGCAGGTAACCACAGCACTTGAGCAGCTCATATCACTTTTAAATCAGCATGAAGATGAGGTTTTTGATCAAAAAGCGGAGTGGATCGCATATTTTACGGCTATTAAATTGGCGTTTGCACATACCAAAACTAATGAACTCATAGGCAAATGGGCTGAGGTTGACAGACGTTGGATGGCAGTGACCACACCATTACAGGTTGGGCATCCTTTGGAGTATTATGAAGACCATTACCGAAAAGCAGTGGCGTTGGAGTGGGACTTGCGTATTGTCAATCCTGCTTTACAGGAAGGCTCAAGTACACGCAACAACATTAAACTTTTTGCGTATGAGATGGCAAAAGAGTTTGGAGATGAGGCTTTGCAGACTATGTCTAAAAACCTTTTGCAGGTTGATGAAACACAACTCTACATTGGTCAGCCTATCTTGTACTATGCAGCAGAGTTCAACGGACTTTTCTCTGCGCAGGTAGTACCCAACGATGAGCAGGTATCTGCGGAGTTAGGTAAAAAGATCTTTGCTTATGCGGACTTTGTGATGGCATCCAAAAAAGCCAAACCGATCATGAAACTCTCTGTTGAGACCATGGGGGAAGCTTTTGTAAAAAAACAAAAAGACCTTATAGACAATGAACCTGAACTCTGGCAGGAGCTCTATGACATTTCAACGGTTGGACATGAATATGGACATGTTTTATGGATAGACTCAGACACAGAAACAAAAATGAATGGTACGGGTCAGTTCAAGAATATAGAAGAGTTCAAAGCCACAGCAGGTGGGCTTATGGCATTTTTTGCCAACGAGAAAGAGGAGCTGAAAAAGCATATTGTAGATGATCTTGTTTCCCGTGCTGTGGGACTGATGGCATGGAGAGAAGTGGGGGAAGTATTGCCGTATTACTGTGAGGGGTTGATCCATCTAGATATACTGTTTGGCTCGGGTATTATCACTTACGACAAAGAGATCCAAATTGATTACAGTAAATATGATGTCATGAAAGAAGCTTATCAGGCTACTTATAAAAAACTGGCAGAGACCTACTTGGCAAAGGAAGATGCTTCTGTGTATTTAAGTCTCTATACCGTTAAAAATAATGCTGTCTATCTACCAAAAGATGAAAAGATAAAATCTTTTGCAGAGCACTATTATGCTCGTTATAAAGAGATAGGACAGCAGACGGTTTCACTTGGGTAAATTTATTTTGGTCACTAAACCAACATGGTACCCACCCTTAATAAACTGATTAAACTTTTTATCAAGAATGCAAGAGGGGAAGTCCATG
>DQSX01000081.1 GCA_015663065.1 Sulfurovum sp. | reverse complement strand
TATTGACCTCATCATCAAAGAGTTATAATTTTGCCAGATTTTATCGTAAACTCCAACTACCAACCTGCAGGTGATCAGCCTTTAGCCATTGAGCAACTTTCACAGTCCATTGAAGAGGGAAATCAGTACCAGACATTACTGGGAGTGACAGGTTCAGGTAAAACCTATACGATGGCTAAAGTCATTGAGAAGACCAAGAAGCCCACCCTCATTATGACGCATAACAAAACGTTGGCGGCACAGCTTTACTCTGAGTTTAAAGCATTCTTTCCTAACAATCATGTGGAGTATTTCATCTCTTACTATGACTACTATCAGCCTGAAGCCTACTTGCCACGTCAGGATCTTTTTATAGAAAAAGACTCTTCCATTAACCAGGAGCTTGAGCGTTTGCGTTTGAGTACCACAGCGTCTCTGCTTTCCAATGATGATGTCATAGTCATCGCTTCGGTTTCTGCCAATTATGGTTTGGGATCTCCAGATGATTACCGTTCTATTGTTCAGAAACTTGCTATTGGTCAGGAGTACGAGCAAAAAGCACTGCTCTTGCGACTGGTGGACATGGGGTACAAAAGAAATGATGAATTTTTTGACCGTGGGGACTTTAGGGTCAATGGAGAGGTCATAGACATTTATCCTGCCTACTCTGAAGAGTTTGCCATTCGTGTAGAGTTTTTCGGAGATGAGATAGAAGCTGTGTATGAATTCAACTCTCTAACTGGTGAAAAGCAAGAAGATCTGAAAGAAGCAACCATCTACTCTGCCAACCAGTTCATTGTGAGTAAAGAAAAACTTGCTCTGGCAGTCAAAAGCATAGAAGAAGAGTTGGCTGAGCGACTTGCCTATTACCAAAAAGAAGACCGTATGGTCGAATATAACCGTCTCAAACAGCGTACAGAATTTGACCTGGAAATGATAGAAGCCACAGGCATGTGCAAAGGGATCGAGAACTATTCACGACACTTGACAGGCAAAAAACCCGGCGAAACACCCTACTCCATGATGGACTATTTTGAAGCGATGCATGAGGATTATCTGGTCATTGTAGATGAGTCACATGTCTCTCTTTCACAGTTTCGTGGAATGTATGCCGGAGACAGAAGCCGTAAAGAAGTTTTGGTAGACCATGGCTTCAGACTGCCTTCTGCACTTGACAACAGACCTTTAATGTTTGATGAGTACATCAATAAAGCTCCTCATTTCCTTTTTGTTTCCGCCACCCCGAATGAACTCGAACTTGATCTCTCTTCTGTGGTAGCTGAACAGGTGGTACGCCCTACCGGACTACTTGATCCGCTCATTGAAGTAATAGACAGTACCTATCAGGTTGAGAACCTTCATGACCGCATGAAACCGGTAATAGAGAGAGGCGAAAGAGTACTTGTCACAGTGTTGACAAAAAAGATGGCAGAGGAGTTGACAAGCTATTACAATGACCTGGGATTACGGGTACGATACATGCACTCAGACCTTGATGCCATAGAACGAAATCAGGTCATACGTTCTTTACGTTTGGGAGAGTTTGACATTTTGGTGGGGATCAACCTGCTTAGAGAAGGTCTTGACCTGCCT
This sequence comes from Sulfurovum sp., assembly GCA_015663065.1. Taxonomy (GTDB): domain Bacteria; phylum Campylobacterota; class Campylobacteria; order Campylobacterales; family Sulfurovaceae; genus Sulfurovum. The sequence continues at coordinate 1,517 of DQSX01000081.1, read as the reverse complement.
GAAGTGAGTCTGGTAGCCATACTTGATGCAGACAAAGAGGGGTTTTTACGTTCTAAAACTTCTCTCATACAGACTGCGGGACGAGCAGCCAGAAATACCAACGGTCATGTACTCATGTATGCCAAGAAAATGACAGACTCTATGAAAATCACCATTGAGACCACCCAGACAAGGCGTGAAACACAGATAGCATACAATAAAAAACACGGTATTACACCCAAAACCACCATTCGTGAACTTGACACGAATCTCAAAGTGGAAGATGCCGGAGAGCTTTACAACAAAGGAAGCAAACTTGACAAAATGCCAAAAGCAGAAAGACAGCAATTGGTCAAAGAGTTGAAAGCAAAAATGCTTTACGCTGCGAAGAATTTGGAATTTGAAGAGGCAGCAAGACTTCGTGATGAAATTGCTAAGGTGAAGAAACTGTAGGGTGGTGCTTTTAAGCCCACCAAATCACCAAATCGGCATGGAGTAAAAAACCTTAGCTTTGGAATGTTTTATTTTATAGAAGGTGGGCACAAGTGCACCACCCTACAGCAAATAATTTTCGCTATAATACAAAAAATTATACATACTATAGGCAATTCCATGACTCTAGACCTCAACTCATCACAACTCTACTTCAACCGTGAACTCTCCTGGCTGCAGTTTAACTCCCGTGTTCTGGCACAAGCACTGGATGAAAAACTGCCACCGCTTGAACGTTTAAAATTCCTTGCCATTTACGGAACAAACCTTGATGAATTTTATATGATACGTGTGGCAGGACTTAAAGCTTTGTTCAAAGCACGTATTCAGGAGACAGGGGCAGATAAGCTTACACCTTCTGAGCAGCTGGAGCAGATACATACCTATTTGCATAAAGAGCATCAGGTTCTGGAATCCTGTTACACTTCTATCATTTCAGATCTTCATACGCATGGGGTAAATGTAAAATCTTTTGATGCCCTGAATGCTGAAGAGCAGGCACAGATGCAAGAGATCTTTTTTGAAGAGATCTATCCGGTCATCATTCCTATTGCCATCGATGCTACACACCCTTTTCCACACTTGAACAACCTCAGTTTCGGTTTGGCCATGACACTCAAAGATGATTCAAAAAATATCAAACACGGACTTATCAGAATTCCAAGAATTTTAGCACGTTTTATTAAACTGGGGCATACATTTGTACCTATTGAATCTGTGGTAGAACACTTTGCTTCAGAACTCTTCCCCGGTTTTAAACAACTGGCTTCGACACCATTCAGGGTTACCAGAAATGCAGATATTGAGATAGAAGAAGAAGAGGCCGATGACTTTTTGGAGATCCTTCAGGAGGGGCTTCGTTCCAGAAACAAAGGTTCACTCATCCGTCTGGAACTCATAGATGGTGCAGATGAAGACCTCATCACCTTTCTACTCTCACACCTGAACCTGGATGATCAGGATATTTACTCTTACAAAAGCCTTTCACTCAATTTAGGTGCACTCTGGCAAATAGTAGGAGACAAAGAGCTTTCTCATCTTGTCCT
>DQSX01000008.1 GCA_015663065.1 Sulfurovum sp. | reverse complement strand
TGCAGCAGGATGGACAGATCGTCTTTTAATCTGCATAGACAGAGACGAGTTGCATAGACTCTCTCCCGGTCTCTTTCCCGTGCTGTGTACGGAAATAGATATCCTCACCTTCTCATGCACCAACCTTTTATAAGCTATACACTCTCTTGTACAACGCGGGAATGAGAGAGTGCCTTTTCTTTTTCAATAAATTTTTCTTCAAAGTCATTGATAGGTAACGGTTTACTGACCAGAAAGCCCTGGTAACTCACATGTGCATCGATATTTTTGATAATCTCTTTCTGTTCAAGTTTCTCTATTCCCTCTACGACAATTTTGTAATTGAACTGTTTTGCGATCGCAACGATCATCCGTATCAGAGTCTCATTTGCAATATTATTTTCCAGATCAAAAATAAACTCCCTGTCGATCTTCAAAACAGAGAAAGAGAGTTTCTTTAGATACGAAAGTGAAGAGTACCCTGCTCCAAAGTCATCAATAATGCATTTGATACCACGCTGTTGCAGTTCATGGATCACCTGTTGTGTCAATTCGAAGTTATTGATCAATGATGTTTCAGTTATCTCAATCTTTATATCTTTTGTATCGATATCATAAGCATCCAGCTGAGCGAAAAAGCGTTCGGTAAAGTCTTCTTTAATCAGCTGTTTTGCATTAATATTGATAGATATATAGTTCAGTTTCCAAATCCCCTCTTTTTTCCAAAGAGAAATAGTCTGACACACCTTCCTGAGTACCCACCATCCGATCTCTGTGATCACTCCGAGTTCTATCGCCAGAGGAATGAAGTCTGCCGGCAGCAACAGTCCCTGTTTGGGGTGGTGCCATCGTATTAATGCTTCGGCTGCATTCACAGAGTCATCCTCGATATTTACAATAGGCTGTAAATAGAGTTCAAATCCCTCATGCTCAAGCGCATAGACAAGATCCTGCTGTAGCGTAAAAGTCTGTTTGCGCTCTTCATCCAGTTTGTCATTATAAAAGGAAATATGGTTCTTACCATGTTTTTTTGCTTCATACATTGCAATATCCGCATGACGCACGATCTCTTCAAGATTGTCGAAACCAGGTTCTATCAGTACAATCCCGATACTGGTATTTATATAAAACCTGATGCCCTCTATTATAAAAGCTTCCTCAAAAGCATTATGTATCTTCAAAGCAAATGCTTCCGCCTCTTCTCTGACTGGCTCCCTATGAACCGAAACAAAAGGGACGACAACAACAAACTCATCTCCGCCAAGACGGGTTAAACTACATTCATTCGGTACTATGTACTTCAGACGCAAAGCAACCTCTTTAAGAAGCTTGTCTCCAAAAGTATGTCCGAGAGAATCATTGATATATTTAAAACGGTTGAGATCAAGATAAAATAAGAGTGAATAGTGACTTTTATGCTTTTCATCTTTGATCAATGTTTCCATATAGTGTCTAAAACCGCGCCTGTTTGAAAGTTGTGTCAGTGCATCATGGGCAGCCATATATTTCAATTTTTCAACAGCACGATGCTCTTTCGTTTTATTCTCGATCAGTACTACACCTCCAATTACTCTCTTCTTATGGTCATGAATGGGAAAAGCCTTGGCTTCAATCCAGTACTCCAACCCTTTCATCGAAAGATAAGGTCCTACATAGTCCTGTACACCATCTTTCAGTGCTGTTTTAATGATCTTCAGTGGACTTTGGTCCGGCAATAGATTTAAATCCATACCGATGATCTCATCTTTTTTCAAATGAAACAGCTTCAGAAATGCTTCATTGCATTCAATTATCTTAAGATCGGTATTGTAGGAGAAAATACCGATAGGTGCCTGCGTATAGAAGTACTCCAGTGTTTCACGGTTCTCAAAAAGCTGTTCCTGTGCTTTTGTGATCTCCTGCTGATGTCTGAAGAGATCCTCATTCTGTTTGTAGGAGTTGTATGCAATGAGCAGTTGTGCAAAGTAGTAAAGTACCAGCATGATCCCAATCAGTATATACTGTTCTCCGCCTATGCTCAATACACAAATGATCAGAGGGAACAGAAGAATCGTGATATACCAGAATGTTATACGTATATCCAGGAAAAGCGAACTCATTGCAGCACCTGAAAGACCAACAAGCGAAGCGATGATAAAAAGTCTCTCCAGGTCGCTGACATCCAATATATAGACTGTACCAAGAAGAGAGACGATCAATGCAGTAATAACATTGAAAACAAAAAAAAGTCTATACCACTCTCTTGTCGAATACCTCTCTTCGTGTTTTTTAAAATAGTAAACAGCCACCAATCTGATCAGAGAGATCGTCACAATACATGTTCCCCAAAAAAGAATAGAGAGCTGCAGTGCAGAATAGAGATAATAGGATACGACCAGTGCGAATATGATCAATGCAATAAGACTTCGCAAAGACAGATGATAGAGCCTGCTTACCATCTCTCTATCTGTCCCGTTGCTTCCTTGTAAAGTACTTAGTGCTTTTAACAGATATTTCATCTTTAATATTATACAGAAAACACTTTGATTTTTGGATAAAGCATCATAATTCATTCCCTGTTTTGATAATATCAAGTCCGAAGCGTTCTCTTAAATGCTGCAGATATTTTGTCAGCT
>DQSX01000132.1 GCA_015663065.1 Sulfurovum sp. | reverse complement strand
GATCCGAGGTAAGCACCCAGGATCTGCCCCAGCCCCATAATAATCCCAATATACCACAATACTAAGCCCATAGATGCAAACACGGACAAAGAGACTATATTGCTTGTAAAGTTAAATAGTTTTGTCTGAGCTGTTGCCTGTTTAAGATTCAACCCTAAAAATAAGACTAACGCAATGGTCCAGGAAATTCCTGTACCAGGACCGAAAAATCCATCATAGAACCCAATGAGTAGGGCAAAAAAAGATAAAAAGCCTTCTTTTTCATTTTGGCTTCTACAGCTTCATGACCCAGTTTTGGGGAAACCGCGGTATAGATAAACAGTATGATCAACATAAAAATAATAAGATCTTCCAGAAAATCCGCACTGAAATACTGCACGACATAGGCACCTGAAGAAGCACCAAAAAAGGTAAAAAATACGCCATAAAGCAGCTCTTTAGGATGCAAAAGACCTTTATGTGCATAATTGACTGTTGCCGTTAAACTTCCAAAAGAGCTTTGAAGCTTGTTTGTAGCCAATGCAATATGCGGCGGAATACCAACAGCCATTAATGCTGGAAGTGTGATAATCCCGCCGCCTCCCGCAATAGCATCAACAAAACCTGCAAAAGAACCTACAAAAAAGAGGAACAGTATTGTTAAAAGGTCAAGTTCAAATCCCATGACTTATCTTTCTGCTAAAGGATCGTCACTCCGTTTTTTTACTTTTCTCTCCTGCTCTTCACTTACATTAGGTGTAGAGAACTCTACCTGCCCTGCAATAATGCAGCCTTTACATCCCGGTTCACAGTGATGGTGCAGCTTTAAACACCACTCTCTGTCATCCCCTTTTGTACCCATGAACTGACAACCCCAACCACTAGACATTATGTATACCTCTTTCCTTGTATATTTCTGACTTCGATAAGCTCAGCCAACGGTTCCTGAGCCTGCCCAAGGACAGATCAGTAGCGTATTTCAAAACCATCTGTATTGAACTCCACATCATTGATGATCTCATAGTTTATATCATCAACTGAACTCAGCAATGACCCCTCTTTGAGTATAGAGATAAATGTATCTAAATCCTCATCAAACACTTCGGCCACCACTTCCACCGTGCCGTCAGAGAGATTTTGTATGTATCCTTTAAACTGTTTTTTCATCAAAGCCTGTGAGACAGACTTTCTGTAAAACACACCCTGCACTTTACCAAAGACAATAAACCTGTACCACTCCATCAGGCAGCCTCTCCGTACTCTTCTTTAAGATTCTGTAAAAACTCTACAATACGCATTTGGAACATTCTATCCTCCTCATCCTCTATACAGTCATGTAACTCCATAAGAAGTCCTATATCTATCTTTTGGTGAAAACGTTTTACTTCACGTACCTCTTTTGCTACCAGCTGAATGAGATGTTCAAAGTCCAAACCGTTATTGGTAATGATCTTGTCATGATACTCTTTGACTGTCTCTATAAGAAGCTCCGCTCTTTCAGGATCTTCATTATATATTTTATAGGCGATCTCTTTAAGTTTCTGTTTTTCACATTCACATATCTCTCCGTTGGATGAGACCATCAGTGTCAATATTTTTGCACGAAACTCCAACGAACTGTTGTGATAGACCAAAAGTTCTCTGAACATTTTCACTACATTACGTTTAAATACTTTAAACATGACACTCCTTAAAAGATAATTAACACCATTTTAACAAAATTTTACTATAGTTATGTAATTTTTTCTATCAAGCCCTCACTATGGAGACCCAACTATGAACAATATTGACCTTCTTATTATTTTAAGTACAGCATTTTTAGGCTCTGTGGGTCACTGTATTGGAATGTGCGGGGGTATTGTCGTTGCATATAGTTCTACTAAAATAGACCAGAAAAATACATGGGGAGAACAGACCATTTCACATCTTGCCTATAATTTTGGCCGTGTAACGACCTATACTATTTTGGGTGCGGTGTTTGGACTTCTGGGTCAGGCTATTGCCTTTACACCTACTACCAAAGGTGTTCTTTTTGTACTCACAGGTATGCTGATGATCCTGGCCGGTCTCTCTTTGCTCGGTAACCTAAAATTCTTAAATTCTGCAGAGTGGTCTGTGTCAAAAAATACCTGGTACCAAAATACTTTTAGGCAGCTGATCTCTTCTAAAACACTATCAAGCTTTTACCTGCTTGGTATGCTCAACGGCATTATCCCCTGCGGACTTGTCTACTCTTTTGCTATCTTTGCAGCAAGTACAGCCTCTCCTCTCTGGGGTGCCATAGTTATGGCAACCTTTGGTCTGGCGACCATCCCTGCTCTCTTCTTTTTGGGAAGCATCACCAAATTCCTGCAAAAAGGTTCTCTTAGAGGTACCATGATGAAACTGGCAGCAATGCTTGTGGTATTTTACGGTCTATTCACCCTCTACAAAGGATACAAATTCATAGCCCATCCACAAGAGACCCAGAAGATGATAGACAGTATGCAGTCAGGCAGTATTAAAAGTAAAATAGAAGGAAAATGCGGAGGCATGAAATGTGCTCCGGGAAAATGCGGCTAAGAGAAACTATAATGAATGATCTTCTATACCCATTATATCAAATCGTTATTTGGCTATAATTCCAGCATGAATCACATAAAAAATTACGCATATAATCATACCCCTCTAAAATTTGATTTTAAACAAACTGTGGAACGTTTCTTTGTTGAGGAGATTCCTCTGTACACTTTTACAGGTACCGGGAACTACCTCATACTCAAGATCAAAAAGACCGACATGAGTACCTGGAAACTCATTACCGTTTTGGCAAAAGCAACAGGACTACAGGAGCGTGATATTGGCTATGCAGGATTGAAAGATAAGAATGCTACGACCATTCAGTACATCTCTTTACCTAAACAGTACGAAAGAGAACTCAACAAAAATCTCACTACAGAAAAGATAGAGATACTCGAACGTACCTACAACAAAGCACCCATCAAAATAGGCCATTTAAAAGGGAACAGCTTTTCTATTGTACTGCATTATATCTCTGAGAGTGATGCAAAATTCTTCAATACCACTGCGAAGATGATGCAGAGTAAAGGGATACCAAACTACTATGGCTATCAGCGTTTTGGAGAAGACAGCCGTTCTTACCTGCAAGGCAAAGAACTGGCCCATTCAGGGAAAAAACTTAAAGGCAGTAAAGAGAAACTGCTTGTCTCGGCTTATCAGAGTCATCTTTTTAACAAATGGCTGGGACAAAGAGTAAAACTCTCAACCATTATCACTGCAGACAAAGCAGAATTTGCAGCTAAAAAGCTGCAATATCCTCTTGAACTGGTTAAGGTCTTGGCTAAACAAGCACAATTTTTTAAACTTTTCATCGGAGACATCATAATGCCTTACCCTTATGGCAAGATGAACTTTGTCAAAGACATGACACAAAGTGCACAGGCTTTTGAACAAAAGAAAGTATCTCCTACCGGGCTGCTTTGCGGTGCAAATACTGAGCGTGCAAAATCGGATGCCTATTATCTGGAAGAAGCGTATGACGATACAGAATTGTCTGCCTTAAAAGGTGACAGACGTTTTGCCTGGATATGGCCCAAAGAGGTGGGAACATCTTATGAAAAAGAATCAAAAAAACTTACCGCTGAATTCACTCTTCCAAAAGGCTCATATGCAACAACCTTTTTAGAAGAGATAGGAAAGTTTTCACTTAAAGAGTCGAAGTAGCTCTCTTCTGATTTACTTTTAACAGAAGAACGATAGTCACAATGGCGGTAATACTTACAATCCAGGAGAGTGCTAGGCTCCCTGTGATTCCTATGGTCAGGAAACCTCCCAATGTAGCAGCCTCAGATATGAGTGCATAAGGGATCTACGTCTTAACGTGATCAATATGATTCGATTGTGCCCCAATGGATGAGAGGATCGTTGTGTCGGAGATAGGTGAGCAATGGTCACCCATGACTGCACCCGACAGTACAGCAGAAAGCAATACCAATATCTGTGCAGGATCTGTTTCCACCGCGATCCCTGCGGTAATACCAATCATAATACCAAAAGTACCCCAGCTTGTACCCGTTGCAAATGCCATCACAGCAGATAAAATAAAGATCAATGCAGGTAAATAATTTAAGTCCAAATGCTCTTTCACCAAAGAGGCAATATACGAACCAGTCTGCAGATCTTTAATGATCGCTCCTACCAACCATGCTGCAGTCAAGATGACCATTGCCTCTTTCATGGTACCTGCACCTTTGAGTACAGCTGTGGTACCACCAAGAAGCACAAGAAAAAGAAAAATATTCAATGTCCAAATATCTATACTGCCGTCAGAAATAAAAATACCATAGAATTTTCCCCAGATGGAAGAAAAACTCTCCAAGCCAAAACCATTGAGCATCAATGCCCCGATGATCGCACCGGTGAGAAGAGAAAGCACTACACGTCCTGTAGTGATAGCCAAGACAATAGTAATGCCGGGACAAGAAAAGAGAGCAGTGAAGCAGAATAGTCAATAAGTGACATTAAGTTCCTTCTATGTACCGTTAGTAACTATTATAGTGCAAATATGATTTAATCTTTTTTACTGATCTTTTTTACTGTTCTTTTTAGGCAAAAATTTTCCACAGCCTTTGTCCGGTGTTCCGCCAAAACTTTTTACTTCTCTTGCTGTACCGTTTTCATAGATCACTGTTCTTTCACACTTTGGTGCATCTACACAACTCTCGTTACTGCATCCTATATCTTCAGGTATTGCCATTTATTTCCGTCCTCTTCCACGTTTTTTATCTTTTTTATCTACCTTCGGTTTTGCTGCATCATACGCTTTAAATGCATCCCGCTTGGTCGTTTTGCGTTTTTTACTTTTGGGAGTAAAAACAGTTTTTTTCTTTTTATTTCCAAAAGCACCATCTGTATTTTTGTGTTCATTGTTTTTTTTACGAGCACCTTTTTGGGTCGCTGTGACTTTTGGTGCGTACCCTTCAAGCTTCTCTTGTGGCAGGGTTTTTCCCATAAGCCGTTCCACATCTTTGAGTGCTACCATTTCTCCAGGTGATATGAGCGTAATTGCCAATCCCTTAGCCCCTGCTCTACCAGTACGACCGATACGATGAATGTAGTCTCCCGTAACGTGTGGAATATCATAATTCATCACCACACCCAATGTAGGGATATCCAACCCACGCGCTGCGATATCAGTGGCTACAAGGACACGTATCTTTTCCTCTTTGAAACCTTCGAGTGCACGGCTTCTCTCCCCGGAACTTTTACCTCCGTGGATCACAGCTGTTTTAAGTCCGGAGAGATTCAGCTCTTTAGCTACTTCATCAGCCACCTCTTTTTTACGTACAAAGACAAGTACATGTTTATAGTTGCGGGAACCTATAAGGTAAGAGAGCAGTTCCATCTTCTTCTCTTTAACTACAGGATACACTACTTGGGTCACTGAGCCTGCCGAAGTGCCCATACTGTCTACTTCTATCAGTTTGGGCTTCTGAAGGATCTGCTCTGCCAATCGTTTTACGCTTCCCGTAAGTGTTGCAGAGATCAGTATATTTTGTCTTCTTGACGGAAGGTGTTGGAGTATCTTGCTTACTTCATGTACAAAACCCATATCTAAAATGGTATCTGCCTCATCCAATACCAGGTAATCTACACTCTCAAGATTGATATTCTTTTGCCCTATATGTTCAAGCAAGCGTCCACTTGTTGCTACAATGATATCTGCACCGGCTTTCAGTCTATTCGCCTGTGAAGTTAAATTGGCACCACCAAAAAGGACAATACTTTTAAGTGGAAGATACTTCCCATACGTATCAATGCTTGCATGTACCTGTTTTGCCAGTTCACGGGTAGGTACCAAAATAACTGCTTTAGGATAATGCTGTCCTTCAACAAAACTTTTTGCTAACTCGTGAAGAATAGGCAGAGAAAATCCTGCTGTCTTCCCTGTACCCGTTTGTGCTCCTGCCATAATGTCACGACGTGTAAACATTGCAGGGATAAGTGCTTTTTGTATAGGTGTTGCGGACTCATAGCCTTTTTCTTTTAATGCTTTGAGAATAGTATCTGAAAGACCCAGTGTTGCTAAGGACATCTTTTAGACTGCTTCATTGCCATTGGATGCGTTGTCCTGACGTCTCTTCATGCGCATTTTTTGTTTCGCCACTTCTCTCATATCTGCATCAGAGTCACTCTCATCGATGATCTCTACCCCCAGAATAGTCTCCACACAATCTTCCAGTGTCACAATACCTTCAGTTTGATCGTAAGAGTCAAGTACCAGGAACATATGCTCTTTTTTCTTGATAAAAAGATCCAGTGCCATGGAGACCGGAATATTTTCATTGATCCTGTAAATATCTTTTTGAATGGTTTTAAGGGCAACAGAGTCATCGATCAATGCCTGTTTAAAGATCTTTTTGGTCATGATCATACCTGTGATCTGTTCTATATTTTTCGAATAGACAGGAACACGTGAAAATTTAAAAATTGCATCTTCTGTTTCAATAATATCTTTGATGCTTCGGTCACCATCCAGCCCAAATACAACGGTTCTTGGTGTGAGTATCTCGTGTATCTTGATCTTGTCCAAAAGCAAGATATTTTCAATGACATCAGACTCTTTTTCATCCAGCACACCATCATCTTCACTCATCAGTGTACTCTCTATGAGTTCTTCTTTGGTAAGACTCGTCATATCATCATCTTTAGAGATGCGGTTTGTCACAAACATCGTAAGAAGGATGATCGGATAGGTCAACCATATAAAAAAACGTATCACATAAGCAGCCGTTGGGGCAAGTGCCTTCCAGTGAACCGCACCAATAGTCTTAGGAATAATCTCAGAGAAGAATAAAATGGCAAAGGTCAAAACAGCTGAAACATAAAAGACAGCTTCATTTCCATAAATATTTTTTGCCTGTGCACCAACAGCAGCAGCACCCAGTGTATTTGCAATGGTATTGAGTATGAGAATAGATGCTATAGACTTGCTAATGTTCTCTTTATGGTTTCTAAGCAGTTTACCTGCTTGTGGCTTCTCTTTCTCGAGTACAGAAACATACGCCATATTGACGGAGAGTAACACAGACTCAAGTACAGAACAGAGAAAGGATATTCCCACCGCAGCGAAGAAATAGAGTAATAATAAATCCATATGTTTTTTAAAATCCTTATAGTAAAATAACGGTCGCCAGACCTAAAAAGCTAAAAAAGCCTACAACATCAGTCACTGTTGTCAAAATAACAGTACTACCTATGGCTGGATCAATATCCATTCTTTTAAGTAAGAGCGGGACCATTGAGCCAATGAAACCTGCCATGAAAAGATTAATGATCATCGACAGACCTATCACGATCCCCAGCATATCTTGATCGAACCACAGTGATGCAATGACACCCATGATTATAGCAAAAAAGAGTCCATTTGCAAGAGAGAGTATCACCTCTTTTTTAATGGTCCGGTAGGCATCATGTTTTGCAATATCACCAAGAGCAAGTTGACGTACAACAACGGTCAAACTCTGAGTCCCGGCATTACCGCCCATAGAGGCTACAATAGGCATCAAGATCGCTAAAGCCACAACAGTTTGTAAAGTATCTTCAAAGAGACCAATGACCAATGAAGCCACGATGGCGGTCACCAAATTGACAGCAAGCCATACTGCACGCGCTTTTCCGGCTTTTATTAGATCATCATCTTCCTCTGCATCATCATTCACCCCTGCAAGGTTATACATCTGATCCGTAGCCTGTTCATTCATAATATCATAGATATCATCCGAGGTAATACGTCCAAGCAGTGCGCCATTATAGTCAATAATAGGCATGGAAGAGAGGTCATACTCCTGAAATTTCTGAACAATATCTTGAATATCATCATGGTTATTTCCGGTGATAGGTTTAAATTTTTCAGGATTCTCTTCTATATTCTCTTCTAGTGTCTTTTCAAAATCAAAGACCAGCAAATTATCCAGACCAATACCGTATCTCAATATGTTTTTGTCATCTGTGACAAAGAGGTAATTCACATTTTCAAGCTCATCCTGTTTTCTGAGTTCAGCAAATTCACGAATAACATCATGTACCGTATGGTGCAGGTTTGCAGTGTAGACTTCCGTTTGCATATAGGCACCGGCTTCATTTTCATCATACTGTTTAAGATGTAAGATATCTGCTTGATCATCCACATGAAGCTGTTCAAAAACTTCCTGGGCGATCTCTTCATCAACCTCTTCAAGCTCCTGCATAAAATCTGTCTGGTCATCTGACTCAAGTTCAGCAACGGAGTCTGCCAACTCTTTTGGACTATAAGACTCCACAATATCCTCAAAATACCTGTCCGGGAGTTCCAGTGCTACATCAGCAATAAGCTCTTTTGGAATGAATTGCACCGCTTCATCAAAACTTTTCTCATCCATATCTTTAAGAAGATTGGCAATTTCAGAGGGGTGCAGTTCATCATTTGAATGTGCATTTAAATATTGTGTAAGTTTATCCATCACATGCCCTTTGCTGAGTAATTTGTGAAATTATACTTGAATTTATTGAATAATGGTATATGTAGAGGGAAAAGGAGGAAACCCTCCTTCAGAGGGTTTAAAATTATTTTTCTTCTATGTCACACTTTTTGGTAATGATACAAAGCGGACAGAAGTTAGAAAGCCCAGCAATAAGTGGTATAACACCCAAGTAGTACCATTTTATCCCTGTAGCAACTCCTGCAGCAATAAGTGCAAGCCCCACAACAATTCTGATCGGTCTACATACTTTTCTTATTTTATTGACATCCATGCTCTTTCCTTTGAGTTACTTTTTCGTATTGTAGTGTAAATAACTTAGAATGAAGAACCTTATTATTTTTCTACTATAATTATGAGTACAGCAGATCTATACTTGTGATCTTAAGTGATATTGAGGGATACTATGACTCACATCCAAGAGAGAACACAAAAGTAAAAACAAGAGAAAAAAGGGAAGTAAAATGACAAAATTAGAAAATATATCAATAATAAAAGAAGCAAATGTATACTTTGACGGCAAAGTAACAAGCAGAACCATTTTTTTGCCAAATGGTGAAAAACAGACTCTTGGTGTAATGATGCCGGGTGAATATACTTTTGATACAGAATCAGCAGAGATCATGGAGATGATGTCTGGTGAGTTGGAGATAAGACTTCCAGGTGAGACTGAGTTTAAAAAGCTTAACACTCCTGAGAGTTTTAATGTGCCTGCTGACTCATCTTTTGATCTGAAAATTAAAACAGTAACTGACTACTGTTGCTCATACATAGAGGCGTAAATAATGGAAAAGTTTTTAGAAGAAGCAAAAGCATCCTCCAGAGTCTTGGCTACCATATCCGGACGTGAGAAAAACAGAATTTTAAATGAAATGGCTCAGGCACTTAGAGATAATGCTGATGCCCTTGTTGCACAAAACAAAAAAGACATGGAAAATGGAGAGAAAAGCAACCTCTCCTCTGCACTCATGGACAGACTCTTTTTAGATGAGAGTCGCATCAATGATATGGCAAAAGCCATAGAAGAGATAGCATCTCTCAAAGACCCTGTCGGACGCATTTTAGATGGTTGGGTGACCGAAGATGGTCTCAATATGCAAAAAGTCTCTATACCTATCGGTGTGATCGGCATCATCTATGAGTCTCGCCCTAACGTGACATCAGACACAGCAGCACTCTGTTTTAAAAGCTCAAACGTCTGTGTTCTCAAAGGCGGAAAAGAAGCACAGCACTCCAATGAAGGTATCGCAAGCATACTCCAAGATGTTTTAGAAGCCAATGATCTACCTCGTGCACTGGTATCACTCATTCCTGACGCTTCAAGAGCAGGTGTAGACAAACTCATCAAGATGGACAAGTATGTGGACCTTATCATCCCAAGAGGTGGAGCTGGACTCATCAAACATGTCTCAGAGAATGCAACGGTTTCTGTAGTCAAACATGACAAAGGTCAGTGCCATACTTACATCGATAAGGATGCCAAACTTGACAATGCCATCGCTATTGCACTCAATGCAAAAGTACAACGCCCAGGTGTTTGTAATGCCATGGAGACATTGTTGGTCGACTCTGCCATTGCAGATGATGCACTGCCTAAACTCAAAGCTGCTTTTGATGAAGCACATACAGAACTCAAAGGTGATGACAGAACGCAAAACATCATCGACATTGCACATGCTACTGATGAAGATTATGACACTGAGTATTTGGCAAACATTTTGAATATTAAAGTGGTAGATGGTGTTGAAGGTGCCATTGCGCATATCGTAAGATTCGGTTCAGGTCACTCTGAGGCGATCATCACAGAGAATATCACCGCTGCTGAGATATTTATGAATGCTATCGATGCTGCAGCAGTCTATGTAAATGCTTCAACACGCTTTACAGACGGCGGAGCTTTTGGCTTTGGTGCCGAAGTCGGGATCAGTACCAATAAACTTCATGCCCGTGGCCCTATGGGCATAGAGGGGCTTACTACGTATAAATTTAAAATTTATGGATCTGGACAGGTACGTAAATAAACATACCGTATTGATCGACCATGCAAAAACTTACATGGTCAGAAGATTTTACAGTTGTGGTCCTGCTGAAGCATAGTCGAACTCACCGCCGTTATCATCGTAACGGTGGAAGTTCTCTATGAACATTTCAGCAAGTTTGTCACGTTGTGCATCAAACTCCTCTTTATCAGGCCAGGCATTACGAGGGTTCAAGAGGTCAGGGTTGATATCACCAAGTGTTTTAGGCACCCGAAGCTGGAAAGTTTTTGTGGTGTCAAATTCAGACTCTTTAATACTTCCGTCAAGAATAGCATTGATACATGCACGTGTATCTTTAATACTCATACGCTTACCCACACCGTAAGCACCACCGGTCCATCCTGTATTGACAAGATAGACAGAGACACCATGTTCATCGATCTTCTCACCAAGCAGTTTGGCATACTCTGTTGGATGCAGTGGTAAAAATGCTTCACCAAAACATGCAGAGAACGTAGCAACAGGCTCAGTGATACCTCTCTCTGTACCAGCTACTTTTGCAGTATAGCCAGAAAGGAAGTAATACATCGCCTGCTCTTTACTTAACTTCGACACCGGTGGCAATACACCAAAGGCGTCTGCTGTAAGGAAAATGATGTTGTTAGGGTGACCCGCCTGAAGATCTTTTTTATGATTTTCAATATGCTCTATCGGGTAAGAGACTCTGGTGTTCTCTGTTTTGGAACCATCTGTATAGTCTACCAGTCCGTCATCTGCAGCAACTACATTCTCCAAAAGTGCATCTTTCACAATAGCACCAAAAATTTCAGGTTCAGACTTTGCATCAAGGTTGATCACTTTTGCATAACATCCACCCTCAAAGTTGAAGACACCATCATCATCCCATCCATGTTCATCATCACCTATAAGTGCACGGTGAGGGTCGGTTGAAAGTGTTGTTTTCCCTGTACCTGAAAGTCCGAAGAAGAGACAGACATCGTCATCTTTCCCAACATTGGCAGAACAGTGCATAGAGAGTTTACCTTCAAGCGGCAGCCAGTAGTTCATCATAGAGAAGATACCTTTTTTCATCTCTCCCCCATACCATGTTCCACCGATGATCGATTTGTTCTCTTCGATGTTAAAGACCACATAAACATCTGAGTTCAAACCATGTTCTTTATACTTTTCATCCACAGCTTTACATGCATTGTACACAGTAAAATCAGGTTCAAAGTCTTCCAGCTCCTCTTCTGTCGGACGGATGAACATATTTTTAACAAAGTGTGCTTGCCATGCAATTTCAGTAATAAACCGTACCGATCTTTTACTGGCATTAGAAGCACCGGCATAGACATCTGTCACATAAATATTTTTACCGGAAAGCTGTGTCAAGGTAAGATCCAGCAACTCGTCATAAATAGCTTTGTCGATCTTTCTGTTCACATCACCCCAGGCAATATGCTTGTTTGATGGTTCCTGATCAACAAAATATTTATCTTTTGGACTGCGTCCGGTGAAGATACCTGTGTCACACATTGCTGTGCCTGTGGTAGAGATCTGACACTCTCCTGCTTTTACTTCATGCACTTGTAGCTCGTCATAACTTAAATTATAGTAGACATCCCTGATATCTTTTAATCCCAGCTTATCAAGTCCGTTAGGCGTTTTGGTACTCATGTATCCTCTTTATATAGATATTAAATTTTCAATGCTAAAGCATGAATCAAAAAACAATATTTTTTGATTTATGCTTTAAACAAAAAAAGGGAAAAGTGATAAGATCACTTTCCCCTGGATTTTATTTAAAGATCGACAGCAAAACACCCGCTGCTACCGCTGAACCAATAACTCCGGCAACATTCGGACCCATGGCATGCATGAGCAGAATATTACCCGGTTTCTCTTCAGAACCGACTTTGGAGACCACCCTTGCTGCCATTGGAACTGCAGAAACACCTGCTGCCCCAATGAGCGGGTTAATAGGCTCTTTGGAAAACTTGTTCATCAATTTAGCCATCAATACACCCGCTGCTGTACCAGCAGCGAATGCAAGAAGACCAATCACCATAATTCCCATAGTCTCAGCGACAAGGAACTTGTCTGCCTGAAGTGTCATACCAACACCAAAACCTAAGAAGATTGTCACTATATTTATCAAAGAGTTTTGCATCTCATTGGACAATCTGTCAACAACCCCTGACTCTTTGGCAAAGTTACCAAAAGCGAAAGAACCCATAAGAGGTGCTGCATCCGGCAAGATAAGAGCAATCATCATGATCACAACCAAAGGGAAAATAAGTTTTTCCATTCTATGCACTTTTCTTGTAGTCTTCATCACGATCTGACGCTCTTCTTTGTTTGTTAACGCTCTCATTATCGGAGGTTGGATCACAGGAACCAACGCCATGTATGAGTACGCTGCAACTGCGATAGCACCTAGCAATTCAGGTGCCAAAGCAGAAGCAATAAAGATAGACGTAGGACCATCAGCCCCACCAATGATCGAAATAGCTGCTGACTGTTGCAGGGTAAAGTCAACCATTCCTGTGTACTGTGAAAGTGCCGCAGCACCTACCAGTGAACCAAAAATACCAAACTGCGCAGCACCGCCAAGCAGTGCTGTTTTAGGATTGGAGAGCAAAGGACCGAAGTCCGTCATAGCACCAACACCCATAAAGATAAGCAGAGGGAAGAATTCGTTGGCAATACCCATCTCGTAAATGATACCCAGCATATGTCCCGGTGCTGACATATCAGCAATAGGTATATTGGCAAGAAGACCACCAAATGCTATAGGCAGAAGCAGTAGCGGTTCAAAACCTTTACCGATAGCCAGGTAGAAAAGTACAAAGATAATAAGGAACATCACCACACGTCCCCAACTTTGTGCAAAAGTAGATACTTCAACACCATGGGCATTTTTCAGTCCTTCTACAGGATTGATGATCGCATCCAAACCTGTGGTATGAAAGAAAGAGCCGATTAGTTCTGTGACAGACTGAGGCTTATAGTTGGCCTTCTCCTGCGCTATCAGCTCTTCCTGTGTCAGTGGTACAGTTGATGCTGCGCCATGTTCACTTGCTGTTGCTGCATTTGTCAAAAAGGCAAACGAAAACAGTAGCGAAAGTAAAAGATGTTTGATCTTCATATTTACTCCATTGTGGCTAAAAGTTGTGCATCCGCAACTGTGTCATTGACATTGACATTGATAGAGACGATCTTCCCTGCTTTAGGTGCAGCAATATCGATCTCCATTTTCATCGCTTCAAGAATCATAATGATGTCACCTTCAGCTACAGAGTCACCCGGATTTTTAAGGATCTTCCATACGTTACCCGGAGTTTGTGAATTGATCTCTACCGATCCTGCTCCACCTGGTGCCGGCGCAGGTGCTGCTGCCTCTGCTACAGCATTGACTGCTACTGCGGGTGCAACTTGAATATCACCCTCACCCTCTGCAACCTGAACACTGTACTGCTTACCATCGACTACTACTGTATAATTTCCTGCCATTTCTGTTTCTCCACTGTTATTATTTTTACCTTTTCTTACCATGAG
>DQSX01000024.1 GCA_015663065.1 Sulfurovum sp. | reverse complement strand
TCTCATCGGTCCAGACCGGAGTATTTTCCGGTGCTTTCATCATACTCATCACTTCTCCTTAGTTGGATTTAATTTACCTATAGCACACGAGACAAGGCTTTTTCCCTTCATCACGGCACTTTCAACATTCGATACTTCATTGTCAATAAGAGGATAACCCAGCTTTCTTAATGTTGTAATAAAAATTTCTTCATCTGAGAGGTTATCCAGTTCAACTGTTACCTTTCGTGGCACAACTTTTAAATCGACCTCTACACTGTTACCAAAGTGCTCAGAGAGTGCCTTTTTAATTGTATTGGCACACCCTTCGCATCTTATATTGGTAACTTCATAAGTTTTTTTCATAACTTATTTGTCCATAACCTCTTTAACAGCTTTTCCAATATCTGCAGGTGAAACGACAACTTTAACACCTGCAGATTCAAGCGCAGCCATCTTTTCTGCTGCAGTACCACTTCCACCTGAAATAATCGCACCTGCATGCCCCATTCTCTTACCTTTTGGAGCTGTTTGCCCTGCAATAAACGCAACTACAGGCTTAGTAATATTCTCTTTTATAAACTCAGCTGCTTGTATCTCAAGATCACCACCAATCTCACCAATCATTACAATAGCTTCAGTCTCAGGATCAGCCTCAAACATTGGAAGAAGTTGCTTATAGCTGAGACCAATGATCGGGTCGCCACCAATTCCTACAGCAGTTGTGATTCCTAAACCCTCATTTACAACCTGATTTGATGCTTCATATGTTAAAGTACCAGATTTAGAGATAAGACCAACTGGACCCTTTTTAAAGATGAATCCCGGCATAATACCGATCTTGCACTCTTCTGCAGTGATGATACCAGGACAGTTTGGTCCAATAGTACTCATTCCCTTTTTTGTAGCATATGCTTTTGCATACATCATATCTTTAACAGGTGCACCTTCTGTAATGATTACAGCAAGCTCAATACCTGCATCAGCCGCTTCCATAACAGCATCAGAGACAAATGCTGGTGGAACAAAGATCATAGATACAGTTGCACCAGTTGTATCTACTGCCTCTTTGACTGTATTAAATACTGGTTGACCAAGATGCTCTTGTCCACCTTTACCAGGAGTTACACCACCAACAATTTTTGTACCATACTCCATACATTGAGAAGCATGAAATGTACCCTCTTTACCGGTAAATCCCTGAACAATTACTTTTGTATCTTTGTTTACCAAAATACTCATTATTTTTCTCCTTTTGCAGCTTCAACAGCTTTTTTAGCACCATCAGCAAGATTTTCTGCAGCAATAATATTTTTTATACCAGCATTGTTTAAAATCTCGGCTGCCTCTTTAGCATTTGTTCCATCTAAACGAACTACTACAGGAACATTTACATCTGTCATTTTGGTTGCCTCAAGAATACCGTTAGCAACACGATCACAACGTACAATACCACCAAAAATATTTACAAAGATTGCCTTAACGTTTGGATCTTTTAAAATGATTTCAAAACCTTTTGCAACTGTTTCAGGATTTGCTCCACCACCCACATCAAGGAAGTTAGCAGGCTCACCACCTTCATGCTTGATGATATCCATGGTTGCCATAGCCAGACCTGCACCATTTACCATACAACCAACATTTCCATCAAGTTTAATATAGCTTAAACCATACTTTTTAGCCTCAACCTCTGTTGGCTCCTCTTCACTTAAATCTCTCATTTCAGCAATCTCAGGATGGCGTCCAAGAGCATTGTCATCAAATCCCATCTTAGCATCAAGTGCAAGGAATTTTCCATCACCAGTCTTAATGAGAGGGTTGATCTCGATCATCTCAGCATCTTTATCCATATAGACTTTATAAAGAGCCTGAGCAAACTTGATAAATGGTCCAACCTCCTCTTTTGCAAGCCCAAGACCAAATGCAAGTTTACGTCCATGAAAACCTTGGAATCCGATGGCAGGATCTATATGAACTTTTACAATCTTTTCAGGAGCTTTTGCTGCTACTTCTTCAATCTCCATGCCACCTTCAGTAGAAGCCATCATAACAGGCATTTCAGATGCAC
>DQSX01000161.1 GCA_015663065.1 Sulfurovum sp. | reverse complement strand
GTACTCATCAAAAATGCGGAAGCACTGGAGATACTTGAAAAAATTGATACACTTGTTATAGACAAAACCGGTACCCTGACAGAGGGCTCACCCAGACTTGTTACGGTTAAAGTACTTGAAGGGGTTGATGAAAACAGGATGCTGTATGCTGCCGCCACACTGGAACGTGCCAGTGAACATCCACTTGCGGAAGCCATTGTGAAAGGTGCTGCTGCGAGAGGTTTGGAGCTCGGCAAGACAGATCACTTCAACTCTGTGACCGGAGAAGGTGTGACCGGAGAAGTAGACGGTATCTCTATTGCCATAGGCAATGACAAACTCTTGAAAAGTCTTGGGATCGACCCGTTGAATCTTTCAGTCGTATCCCAACAGTATAGAGAGAATGGAGAGACCGTGATGCTTATTGCCCTTGACGGAAAAGCTGCCGGAATATTGGGAGTGATGGACCCTGTTAAGGAAGGTACGTCAGAGGCGATCAAGGCACTTCATAAAGAAAATATTGAGGTTGTGATGCTGACAGGCGACAATGAAACCACTGCCAAAGCCGTTGCTGCCAAACTGCATATAGACAGGGTCATAGCAGAGGTTTCTCCAGAGGAGAAATCAAAAGTGGTTAAGAGACTTCAGGAAGAGGGCAGATATGTTGCCATGGCAGGTGACGGAGTAAATGATGCGCCTGCCCTGGCACAGGCACATGTCGGTATCGCTATGGGTACAGGTACAGATGTGGCGATGGAGAGTGCCGGTGTAACCCTGGTCAAAGGTGATCTCAGGGGTATTATACGAGCCATCAGGCTCAGCCGTATTACGATGAAGAACATACGGCAGAACCTCTTTTTCGCATTTATCTATAATTCATTGGGGGTACCTATAGCTGCGGGTGTGCTGTATCCCTTCTTTGGTATACTTCTTTCTCCGGTTATTGCAGCAGCTGCGATGAGTTTTTCATCTGTTTCGGTCATTAGTAATTCGCTCAGGTTGAAAAATGTAAAACTGTAAGGATAATCTATCAGGCCTTTTGGCAAAAAAGATACAATTACAGTAAAATAGATCAGGATAAAGAGGGAAGAAAACATGAAAATACTACTGATGGAGGATGATCCTGTCCTTGGTGACATCCTTACGGACTATTTACAGCAATACTACACAACCCGACGGGCATTCGATTCAGCAGAGGCACAGGAGTTTATTGATGAAGAGTCTTACGATCTGTTCATCTTCGATATCAATGTACCAGGCAAAAGCGGTATAGAACTGCTCAAAGAGATCAGAAGTTTTAACGATACCACACCGGCTATTATCATTACCGCGTATGAAGACACCAGGCATCTCAAAGAGAGTTTTGATGTCGGTGCCCACGATTATATCCGTAAACCTTTTGAACTTGAAGAACTGAGACTGCGTATTGAGAAGAGTAAAGTACTTTTCCGCATAGAGCAGGACAGCCTAGTGAAACTCAGTGATACACTGACCTATTATCCCCAACGACATTTGGTAAGTGACGGAGTCAATGAAAAAACCCTCAGACCAAAAGAGTGTGAAATACTGGAATATTTCATTGCACACCCCCAAAGACTTATCTCTCCGGAAGAGCTGATACAGAATATCTGGGGGTTTGATGCATTACCCAGTGATGCCACACTCCGTTCCTATATACGAAACCTCAGGGAGGTCATAGGTGCTGACAAGATCATTACGCAAAGAGGGTTGGGCTACCGGTATGAATGATCTGGAAAAGAGATCCTTTTACTCCTTTCTGGGACTCTACATCGTATCCTCATTTTTCTTTATCTCCCTGATAGGGTTTTGGTACTATACGGCACAAAAACATGCATTGGAGAATGAAATACACTATAAACTGGAACATTTCGCCGATCAGAAGGCCGGTGAACTTATTACAGCACACATGCATGACAGACCCGTAAAAAAAACCGTCGTGCCCAAAGATGTCATAATGGCACTGATCGATACCGAAGGAAATGTAGTATCGGGCAGACTTGTAGATCCGAACATGGAAATAAAGCCGGGGTACCTTACCCTTGAAGACTACAATATCTTTATTTCAGATGCACCGCGAGAACACATGGGGATCGCCTACGTGGTTGTACAGTCCAATACACTGAAGGGAGAGTTGCAGAGGTTAGGCAGTTCTGTTTTGCTTGCTGTAGGTATAGTCTCTTTTGTGGTCATGGTCATTGCCTGGATACTCGCCAGGCTTTTTATGAAACCAGTACATCAAAGGGTCACGCAGATAGAACGCTTTATCAATGATATTACCCATGAACTCAATACCCCCATTACTTCACTTTCAATGTCCGCTGCCCAGGCATTGAAAGCAGGGGAGTGTACAACGAAAATCCTCAATAATATCTCGATCAGTACCAAACAGCTTTATGATATCTACCGCTCTTTGACCTATTTGAACTTCAGTAGCAGGAAAGAGATAGCAGAACCACTTGATATAAAAGATGTTCTGGAAGAGAGTGTTGCCTACTACAGGCCGCTTGCCGAGATCAAACGTATAGAGTTCAAAGTAGATGCCCGGGAGACAAAATCCATTATTCCCAGATCCCAGTTGACACTGCTTTTTGGAAACCTTATCAGTAATGCCATCAAATACTCTTCACCAAGATCAAACATAATAATATCGCTGAGAAACAGGATACTCAGGATCACTGATGAAGGTATCGGTATCGAAGCAGAAAAACAAAAAGAGATCTTTGAAAAGTTTAAACGCGGTACCGAGTATTCAGGCGGTTTCGGTGTGGGGCTGAGTATTGTAAAAAGTATTTGTGACGAGCATGGTATTGGGATAGAACTGGACTCTATTCCAGGGAAAGGCACCGAGTTCAGACTTTATCTGTAAAGTGTAGTTGAAGATATCCTTGGCATGATACACGATGCATTGGTCATGGTATCTCTGTATTCAATTTAATATTTTCTATAAAATATTATTTGTATGATATAATAAACGAAATATGCAAACAGGCATACAGAGAATTTTCTGAAGACATTATTCGGCTTTATTTTTTTAAATGTCAATTTCTGTAAAGTATTATAAATAATTGATATTTTATTTTGAATTTAATCTAATACTATAAAAAAGAATAATAAAATATCACTATGAACGATCAACGATTTTACAGCTTTTTACAAAAACAGATCCTTCTTATGATAGGCCTTTCTCTCATTCCCGGCCTGGCATACATCTTTCTTGGCTGGATCAATGGTGTTGTGGTGCCGGCACTTATCTGGTATATGCTGATGGTACTGGTCTCCCTTTTTGGCTGGAGACTCTACTATCATTACAAGCTTGACCAGATGGGAGATGCGTCACTCAAGTCATAGTACTATAAACTCGCTGTATTCTTCTATCTTATCTTTGCCCTTTGGACACTGATCTTTCTGCTCTATTGTACAGAAACAGAGCACAAGCTTCATTATATCGCTATTTTTACCCAGATAGGCGCTTCGGTTGTTGCTTCGACACTACTTGTTTCAGATAAAAAACTTTTCTTCCCTGTATTGTTGATACTGATGCTTCCTTTGGTTGGCTATTTTTTTTCTTATCGGAGAGTGGTATGGATATGTCCTTTCTGTATTTTCAGTTATCTTTCTTGGTGTGCTGCTTTACTCTTCAGACAACAGTTATCGATTGATCCAGAAGAATTATTATCAGGCACAGCATGATTCTCTGACCGGACTCTATAACCGCCGCTACTTTGTAGAGTATATGGAGCGTGTGATCAACCGCATTCAGCATACAGATGATTATGTCTATATCCTTTTGATAGATCTGGATCACTTCAAGACTATCAATGATACACTGGGGCATGAGATCGGAGATAAAGTACTTGTTGAAGTCGCCAGCCGTATCAAACGCTATTGCGGGAATAATTATATTATAGCGCGCCTGGGCGGAGATGAATTTACAATCATGAGTAAGGAGTATGCAGCCCAGTATGACTGTCAGGAGCTTGTCCTGAATTTTTCCGAAGCACTTTTGCATATCCTGAAAGCTCCCTATCTGATAAAGGGACATCATCTATATCTGAGTGCCAGTATCGGTATCAACGGGGTAGGAAGAAAAGCAATGGATGCAAGGTATTTCACTAAAGAAGCGGATATCGCCATGTATGAAGCCAAAGCACAGGGACGTGACGGAATTATTGTATTTAATGATGATCTTGCCAAGCGTGTAGAGTATCATCTTGAGATAGAGCGCAGACTCTATTTTGCACTGGAGCACAATGAGATAGAGCTGCGCTATCAGCCGCAATTCAATAAAGAGCGGAAAATGATCGGATGTGAAGTGTTGGTACGATGGAACAACCATGAGTTTGGTTTTGTTTCTCCTGCAGAGTTTATTGCAATTGCGGAGAAAACAGGATTGATCATAGAGTTGGGGAACTATATTATGGAGGAAGCATTTAAAACACTCTCCCAATGGAGTGAGAATGAAATTGAAATTGAACAGTTCTCCATCAATATCAGTGTACGGCAGTTCTTTCATGCTACTTTTGTAGAACAGGTTGAACAACTTGTAAGAAAGTATCTTAATGAGAAGATAGTCAAAAAAGTTGTTTTTGAGGTGACTGAAACGATTTAAATTGAAGATATGCAGCGTATTATCGCCTTGATGGAGCGTATCAAAAGACTGGGAATATCTTTCTCCATGGATGATTTTGGGACAGGCTACTCCTCTTTAAGTTCTTTACGTGAAATGCCTATTGATGAATTGAAGGTTGACCGCTCTTTTGTCAGTCATGTCGGTGAACAGCGTTCTGATGAACTAATGATCACAACGATTCTCTCCATGGCAAAGTTTTTTCAGCTTAAAACCGTTGCAGAAGGTGTTGAAACAGAAGAGCAGTTCCAATTCCTTCTGAAAAACAACTGTGATATTTTCCAGGGATTTTACTTTGCCCGTGCATTGGGTAAAGAGCAGTTCGAAAACTTCTATAAAGAGAGGAGAGGAGGGGGAGAACACAAAATATTGCCTACGAGATATAGACCCCTATTTGAGTGAACGTGCGATTTTATGGATCGCCATACCGTAGTTGCTGCTGGCATTGTAGGCAGTCAGAACCCTGAAGTTGGGTGCACACAACCAGAGTTCATCATGGGTCGTGTTATGCAGTTTGATCAGCATGGCTTTTTTGTAAGGGAACGGTTGCTTTGGAGTGATACCGAGATGTTTTAGTTTTTTGAGAGGGTAGCTGTGTCTGTACCCTGTCTTGAGTCGGCTGAAACGTTTGTAAGAATAACTTGCCTTTACAGCGACTTTTTCCCCTTGTTTCCACCCTTTTTCATGCATGAATCTGGCAATGGAACCTATGCAGTCTTCCATGTCCCAGATACTTG
>DQSX01000090.1 GCA_015663065.1 Sulfurovum sp. | reverse complement strand
TTCAAACGCTCTGACTGATCTTTTTTTGAACCTGATTTTGCATCACCTTCTGCTGTGGACATCCAGATAATATCACCAGAGTCTGCATCTACCAACATGAGTACTATAGCTGCCTCGGGTGATTTTTCAATCACCTCTTTACCCTCTTTGTTCACTCTTTTTTTCACCGCTTCGCTGTCTGTACCCCCAAGGTAGGCAACAAAGAAGTCAGGATCTTTCGATACAGCTACTTTACCTTTCTTAGTCAGTTCTGAATTAATCAGCGATTCAATTTCTGCTGATACAGAGTTATTTTGAGTCAAGGTCTCTTTACTTGTATCTTTTGCAAAACCGCTGCCTTCGATGAATTGATAGGTTTTATAGCCGTTAAGATTTACTTTTTCAGACTGTGCATTTTCAACCTGTATGTCTGATGTTGAAACACATCCTGTAAATCCTAGCAGTGCGACTGTTACAAGTGCCCCTTTTAATACTTTTATCATGCTTTAACTCCTTTGATATTTAATATATAATATTATAGTTAAGAAAGATTAATAATTTTCATTAATCTAACGAGAAAAATGCATTTGGCAATAGTTCTTCTATGGTATGTATTGTGACCTTCTCTTTTGAGTGGTAGATGTATACTGTTGCTTTATTGAGTGACTGCTCAGCGATCACCTGTCTGCATGAGCCACAGGGGAAGGCAGCAACAACGTTTTTTTCTGCATTTCTTGCCAATATATGCACTTCAACGATCTCTCCTGTTTTCATACCTTGGGCTATGGCAGTGAAGATTGCATTTCTTTCGGCACACATGGTTGTGGGGTATGCCACAGACTCTACATTAACCCCTTTAAAGAGAGTGCCATCTTGTGTTACGACCATAGATGCAACCTGAAACCCGGAATATGGTGCAGAAGCATTTTCCAATAGCAATGTAAGGGCTTTAAAATAATCCATTATACATCTTCCAGGCGTATTTTTTCAAAAACCATGACTTTTGTTTCAGGAGTTTCATTGCCGATCACAATAGCTTCCCTGAGTGCTTCTTGCGCCTCTTTAAACTGTGTTTCAGTACGCACATGTACCATGGCAAGTGGTGTAGACTCATCAATATACCCGCCAATAGCCACAAAGTCAGAGAACCCGACCGCATAGTCGATGTTGTCAGAAGGTTTTCTACGCCCTCCTCCCATAGCCACGACAGCCATCCCAATAGCTCTCGTATCCATAGACTGCAGCACACCGGACTTGTCTGCATAAACAGGTCTTATGATCTCTGCTTTGTCGAGGTAGTCATCATACTTTTCCATGAAGTCAGAAGGACCACCCAAAGCGGTCACCATCTTGGCAAAGACTTCTGCCACTTTTCCATTATCAAGCACCGTTTGCAATTTCTCTTTGGCTTCGTCAATACTCTTGGCCAGTTTCCCCAGCATCAACATCTCCGCACAAAGTTCCAATGTGACTTCATGCAGTCTAGGATTACGGTAGGTACCATTCATATATTCAACAGCTTCACGCACTTCCACTGCATTACCTGCTGAAGAGGCCAGAACCTGATCCATATTGGTCAAAAGTGCTGTCGTTTCACAGCCTGCACCGTTGG
>DQSX01000230.1 GCA_015663065.1 Sulfurovum sp. | reverse complement strand
TAGCCTCTTTGTAAAAACGTAGAGTAGATCGTACAAAAAGGTTTAAATCCTTCTTTTGCCAATGGTCCCATGGAGGTGACCGCATGCTGTTCTGCAATAGCAACATCCCAGAATCTCTCAGGGTATTTTTCCATGGCAGCAGACATGCCTGTGCCGCTTGGCATCGCGGCAGTCACACCCACCACTTTCTCATCTTCATCTGCAAGTTGTACCAGCGTTTCAGAGAAGATCGCAGTGGCCGCTTTTGTTCCACTCTTTTTGGGTGCTTCACCTGTCTTGAGATCAAACGCAGATACACCGTGCCAATGCTCTTTTGGACCCTCAGCGATCTCATACCCTTTGCCTTTAGTAGTTTGTGCATGAATGATCACCGGCTTGGCAAGTGACTTGGCCACTTCCATCGTTTCTATCAGGGATTCAATATCGTGTCCGTTTACAGGACCAATATACTCAATACCCATCTCTTCAAACAAAATACCAGGAGTGATGAGCTTAAATGACTCTTCAAAACGCTTCGCCATATACGTTGCACTTTCCGGAAAATATTCAAGGGTTTTCTCTACTTTGCCTTTGAACTTTTGATAAAAAGAACCTGCCATGGTTTGAGAAAGCAGTTTGGAAATGGCGCCTATAGGTTTGGCAATACTCATTTCATTGTCGTTCAAAATGATGACAACCGGGTACTTCTTGTCTCCGAGTTCATTCATTGCTTCATAGACCATTCCCGCAGACATAGACCCGTCACCAATGAAAGCCACAGGGACACGGTCTTCTCCTTTAAGTGCAATGGCTTTGGCTGCACCCACTGCTAAAGAGATGGAAGTAGATGAGTGTCCTGCCACATAGTAGTCATATGCTGACTCAGAGGGTTTGGTATAGCCGGACATACCATTGAGTTGACGCAGTGTATCAAAATCATCCCATCTGCCTGTAAGCAGTTTGTGTGCATAAGCCTGATGACTCACATCAAAAATAAAAGGATCTTTTTCAACATCAAATACTTTATGCATCGCCACTATAAGATCTGTTGCCCCCAATGTAGAACTTAAATGTCCGCCATTTTGACTGACTGTGTCCAATATCTTTGCTCTTATATCTTTAGCAACTGTATTTAATTCTTCTATGCTGTATGATCGAATATCCATCTTAGCTTCTACCTCTGCGCCAAATAGGCTGTAATAATCTTTTTTGCAAATTGTATCTGATCATCTGTATAGGGAAGACCAGCTTTTTTTGCCACAATTTTCAACTCTTTTTTAGAAACAGCTTTAATGCTGTCATTACTCACACTGTTGTGCATAAAGTCATTTAAAATAAAAGATTTCACTTCTACCTCGCTGGCTTTTACTACTTCAACATTTTTCAAACAATAACCTCGGAGAAATGTGTAAAGAATACATCATTCTGTGCCTGGGTACCAATAGTAATGCGTATGGCATTCAAACCGTAAGAGGTGAGGTTACGTATGATCACTCCTCTTTTTAAGAGTGCATCCGAGATTTTTGCAGCGTCCATTGTTTCATCAAAAAGATAGGTAATGAAATTTGTATAACTCTCAATATAGGCAAATCCGTTCTCTTTGGCAAAAGCCTCATAGCGTTTGATCTGCTCTTGGTGCAAAGTGATCGACTCTTCCACAAATGTCTCATCATTGCATGCTTCAATGGCAGCAGCAAGTGACAGTGTTGAAATGTTGAACGGCGGTCTCATCTTATACAATTCATTGATAAGTGCGGTCTGGGCAATACCATAGCCCACTCGCATACCGCCTAAACCATAAGCTTTTGAAAAGGTACCTAAATAGATGACATTTTCATAAGCTAAAAGATCTTTAGCTGATATGGCATACTTTTCATCTTTCGCAGCAGCATACTCCATATAGGCACCGTCAACCACGATCAAGCTCTCTTTTCCGATCGCTTCAATGATCTTCAGGACTTCTGTTTTGCTTGTTGCATCTCCCGTAGGATTGTTGGGTGTGCAGATATAAACGATCTTTGGCTTATGCATTTTGTATGCTTCCATAAACTCATCATATTTATGCGCGTAAGAGGCTGTACGAATGATCTTCGCACCCATCTGCTTGGCATAAATTTCATACATGGCAAAGGTCACCGCAGACATCAGCACGGAAGATTCATCATCCAAAAGTGCACGGGAGATGAACTCTAGAACCTGGTCTGATCCTGCACCGATAATGATGTTCTCATCTGTCACAGAAAACTTTTTACGCAAAGCATCTTTGAGTTCAAACATAGAGTCATCCGGGTAGAGATGTGCCCTGTCTGCATTGGCGATAATCGCTTTTTGCACTGCAGGACTTGTACCAATGGGATTTTCATTGGAGGCCAGCTTTACCACATCCTGGGCAGCTATGCCAAATTCACGAACAACCAGTTCAATCGGCTTCCCTGCCTCATAGGTTTTAATATCTTTTAATACTTTATTAAATTTCATTGTTTTACTTTCTCTCTTCTCTAAACATCGTCTGTCTCTTTTACATAAGAGCCAAGCACTTTGATCGATGTTTGATGCTTTGTCAGTATCTTCTGAATTTTTTCATCATTCTGATGTCCGTTAAACTCTATAAAGAAAATGGACTGTCCCTCAACAATATGCGACTTGATCTTCGTAAGGTTAATATTTGCATCTTCAAAATCATTCAAAAATGCTACCAAAGAACCCGGTTCATCCGGTAATTTTACCAGCAGGGATGTTTTATCATCTCCTGAAGGTGCATTTTTGAAATTGGAGATAATAAAAAAACGTGTTTTGTTAGATGTGTTATCTTCTACATTGTTAAAACGGATAGGCAAATTGTAAAGCTTTGCTGCAATGGAGGGACAGAGTGCTGCCGCAGACGGATCTTTGGCTGCAAGTTTTGCCGCTTTTGCTGTAGATTCCACAGGCACATGCTCAACATCGTCCATCCCTAGATCCTGTAAAAAATTGCGACACTGCCCAAAAGCGATATCTTTAGAATAGACCTTGGTGATCTTCTTATAGTCTTCGCTCAACGTCGCAAAAGCAAAATGTACATCTATCATCACTTCAGCAATGATCTTGAGATCATACTGATCCAGACAGTTGATCGTATCACTTACAATACCGTTGGAAGAGTTCTCTATGGGAATGACACCGAATTTTGCTGTACCTTTTGCCACTTCACGAAAAACCCCCTCAATAGAACCCATCGGCAGATAGTCGGACATCGCACCAAACTTACTCTCTGCAGCCTGATGCGTAAAACTTGCCTCAGGTCCAAGATATGCCACACCTTCAGGCAGTTCAAGGTTTCTGGATACTGCGAACATTTCTAAAAAAAGTGCATCAATCGCAGCATCAGTCAGCCTGCCTTTGTTTTGGCTTTTAAGACGGTTTAAAATGGCCTGCTCACGTTCAGGACGATAAATAGGGGCACCGGTAGTATTTTTTACTTCTCCTACCTGATGTACCAGTTCCATACGCTCATTGTAGAGTTTCAAAAGTGTATCATCAATGCTGTCTATCTGTACTCTTAATTCATCTAAAGTCATACTCTGTCCCTTATGTTCATAGATATTCCCGTTCTAAACGTACCTGGTCTTCATAGCTTTCCCGTTTACGTATAAGTCTGTCTACACCACCCTGAAGTGCCACTTCCGCAGGTTTTGCACGTGTATTGTAGTTGCTTGCCATGGTAAAACCGTAAGCACCTGCTGAATGTACAACTAAAAGATCATTATGTGACAGAGGAGGCAGGGGTACATTTTTACCGAAAAAGTCACCACTCTCACACACGGGACCCACAACATCTGCCGGTGTTCTCTCAACATTACCGTCAACCATAACAGCTTCAATCTTGTGGTATGCATCATAAAGGCTTGGGCGCAAAAGGTCATTCATGGCACCATCAACGATCACAAAACGTTTACCGTCATTCACTTTTTCATACAGGACTTTTGTAAAAAATGCACCTGCGTTGGCTACCATATAACGTCCTGGTTCACACAGAAGTGTCAGGTCAAGACCTTTGGTCGCTTCAAAAATTGCCTGGGTATATGCCTTTTCAGAGATCGTGATTTCATCATCATACACTACACCCAGTCCACCGCCTACATCAAAAAATTTAATGTCTATTTTAATGGCTCTGAGAGAACGGACCAGGTCCCCTACAATCTGACATGCTTCTCTGATCGGGTCCAGTTTGGTCAGCTGTGAACCTATGTGAAAGTGAATCCCCACAGGATTGAGGAACTCTGATCTGTTGGCATAAATATACATACGTTTAGCCATATCGATCTCTACACCAAACTTGTTTTCATGTAAACCTGTTGAGATATAGGGGTGTGTCTGCGGATCAATATTGGGATTGACACGAATGGAGATACGTGCTTCTTTTCCAAGCTCTTTTGCCACCATCTCCACACGTTTCATCTCTGCTTCACTTTCCAAATTAAGCAGTAAAATATCTTTTTCCAAAGCTTCACGGATCTCATCGTCACGTTTACCTACACCTGAGAAAATGATCTTGTATCTGTCAACACCGGCATCCAAAGCACGTTTCACTTCACCAATACTTACACAGTCTGCTCCGGCACCCAATTTTGCCAGATGGGCGATCACTGAAAGATTTGAATTTGCTTTGACTGCATAATTGATCATAGATTTTTTACCGGCAAATGCCTCTTTGAGTGTGTTGTATCTGTTCTCAATATAATCGAAATCATAAATATACAAGGGCGTCCCATATTTTTCAGCCAATGCTTTAGTATCAATATTCATTCGTATCATCCTATAAGTTTTCTATTTTAGAGTGATTTTATCCAAATATCACTAAGAGTGAGCTAGTAAGGTATTTTACGCGATCCGTTTTTCATCTGTCACATAGACATAGAGTGCGTAGATCCATAAAAGGACGATGGGAAGTATGGCTGTGATCTCAGGTATTAGGACTCCATTTTGTCCCATTTGATTCAAACCGAACAAGATCCCCCAGATGACAAATGTCGCACCAAGAGAAGAGGCGATCACCAGTCCAAAATTCATCATTCTTGCATGAAAAGGCAATTTAAAAAAGAGTATCAGCGCAAGAGCTATGGCGAAAAGTGGCACAACGATCTTGTTATACATCACTGCCCTGATTTTGTCTGAATTGATCTTCTGCTTTTCAAAAAGTTCCCAGGTATGGTAAGCATCAATGATGTTCAGTGCTTTCCCTTCATGCAAAGAAGTAATGATCTTTGGTTTATAGCCATGCAGTGTGGTAATACTCTCTTTATGCTCAACTTTGTATTTCACCAGTTTTCCATTTTTATAGATATGTACTTTTACCACAGCATCTTTGGCTATCCATTCATTGTCTCCATAGACAGCGTAAGGTGCTTTGATCGTATAGTGCACCTGGTGTCCAGCCACCTGAAAGATCGTAATATTTTCTATTTTCTTTTGTATGGGATCCAATTTTTCAAGATAGACAAAAGTGTCATTATATTTGAAAAAAACATCATTGACATCATAAGCATTCATCTCGTTTTCAAGCAGTAGTTCTGCCTTCTCTCTAGCATAAGAGAACTCTGTTGTCTGCAAAAAGACAAAGCTTCCATAGGTGAAAGATGCCACAGCAAAAAGTGGGTAAAAAAGTCTTTTTTTGTTATATCCAAAGGCATGAAGTGCCCCCATAGTATTGCTTTTGACCAGTGCTAGTTTTGTCATGATCACTGCAAATACAATGGCTAAGGGGTAAAGCATTCCCAGTGCCTCCTGCCACATATAGAAAATATAAAGTATCTGATAGTTACTTGAGACATTGAGCTTATCAATATGTTGAAAATAGTCGATCACGGCAAAAGCAACAGAGAGTCCAAAAAGAATAGAGAAGAGATTTTTAAAATAGGCTAAAGAGAGATAGCGAAAATGCAAAGAGGGGTAAAACAAAGACATGCTTCAGCCTTCCAAGTTTTCAATGGACTTTAAAGAGTAGATCGACCTGACATCATTCAGTTCATCATTCATCAAAGCTTTGCATGCCTGAGTGACATGATCAATAAGTTTGTCCACATGTACCTGTTCCTGCGCAGAGAAATCATGCAGCACATAATCAGCAACCTGTGATCTGTGTTCAGGTTTTCCTACACCGATCCTTACCCTAAGATACTCTTTGCCGACAAAACTGTCAATGGATCTCAGACCATTATGACCTCCGTGACCGCCACCTTTTTTAAAACGTACTGCACCAAAAGGAAGATCAATATCATCATGGATCACAATAATATCTTCAAGTTCTATTTTGAAAAAGTGTTTCACTGCTATCAGACTTTTGCCCGAAAGATTCATAAAAGTACTGGGTTTTAAAAAAAATGTATTGGCAGAACGATAGAGTTTGCCCTGAAAAGAAGTTTTGGAAATGTCTCGGGCAGAAGCGTTATCAACAAGTCTGTCAATAACCCTAAAGCCGATATTATGTCTTGTTTTTTCGTACTGTGATCCCGGATTACCTAGACCTACGAAAAGTGTCATCTTGCTTATTTAGCTTTGATCACACCACAGATAGCAACATCTGGTCTATCCATCATTTTACAGTTTGCAGGTACTTCAATGTCTCTGACAAGAATAGATGCATCTCTCTCAAGAGGCTCAACGTCTAGATCAAAGTTCGCAGGCATATCTTCAATTGCTCCTCTTACTTTTACTCTTTTTTTAGACAGTACAAGTACACCCTTGTTTTTAAGCCCTACTGGTGTTCCGTGAGTAATAACCGGTACAAGGAAGTTTGTTACCTGTCCTGGTACAGCTACTCTTAGATCCACGTGCATTACATCACCGTTTACCGGGTGCATTTGATACTCTTGAATAAATACTGAGATCTCTTTATCGCCAACTTTAACTGGGAATGCAAGTGTCTCTTTATTTCTGATAGTTCTTACAAATTCTCCACGTTTAAATGCAGCATGGATGTTTTCAACACCATTTGCATAAATGTTTGCGATTAG
>DQSX01000151.1 GCA_015663065.1 Sulfurovum sp. | reverse complement strand
CGTTGAGACGAGGTTCTGTGTGTTTTATTTAACTGAACAGTTTTTTTCTATTCAAGGAGAGGGAAAATATGCGGGGATGCCATCTTACTTTTTACGTACAGGCGGATGTAATCTTTCCTGTCCAGGGTTTGGGGCAAGGTATGAAGTAGATGGGGAGTTACGCTACGGTTGCGACACTTATTTTGCAGTAGACGCTTCTTTTGCAAAGTCCTGGATAAAAGTAGATAAGAGTACCTCACTTATCCAAACACTTGAAAATGAATTTGAAAAGATAGGGTATAAACCCCATATGGTTATTACCGGTGGAGAACCATTGATGTACCACAGTGATAAAACTTTTTATGAAGTAGTGGAGTGGCTGGTAGAGGAGGGGGTGCAGATCACTTTTGAGACCAATGGAACGGTAGAGATAGATTTTGACGCATATCCTGCCTACAGGTCATGTATCTTTGCACTCTCTTTAAAATTGGCAAACTCTGGCGAAGCAACTTCCAAACGTATAGCGCCTCAGGCACTGAAAAACCTGCAAAAGTATTCAAAAGAGACATTTTTAAAATTTACAATAGATAAAACACTGGTTGACACAAGTGCTATTGATGAGATCAATGAGATCAGGGCATTGCTTCCCAAACTTGAAGTGTTCTGTATGCCTGTGGGAGAAAGCAGAGATACGATCTGGAAAAATGACAAAGCGGTCTTTGCGTTTTGTATGAAACACAACTTCCGTTATTCTGACAGACTGCATATACGGGTTTTTGATACGACACAGGGTGTCTAAAACCTTCTGGCATTAATCTTTACCTGCTAAAATCTAAATATGATAATCAGAAAACTCTTTAAATTTGAAAATGCCCATATTGTGCGTGACTGTTCTACACAACGCTGCTCCAAAAACATTCACGGCCACTCTTACAAAATAGAAGTACTGCTTGAGTCCAACTATCTGGACCATGGGCAGATGGTGTATGATTTTGGGTTGACCAAGCTGTATATGAAAGAACTCATAGATGCTTTTGACCATGCCATTACACTTTGGTCCAAAGATGATCCCCAATATATAAAAGATATGAAAAAACACAGCACCCGCTGGGTAGAACTTCCGGTATCTCCCTCAGCAGAGCAATTCTCAAGAGTGATCTTTTTAATGGTAGAGCGTGTACTTGCCTGCACCGATATGCAAAATGGTGAAAGAGAGGTCAAACTTCATAGTATCATTGTACATGAAACGGAGACAGGTTATGCCCAGGGCTTTAAAGAAGATGCACACTCTGAATCTATGGGAACCATTGCATTGGAAGATATACATTTCTCAGAACAGGTCATGTCTGAATGGAGTGACCCAAAGCTTTGGGAAAAACTTTTAAAAAACAGAGTGGTGAAAAACCCTCAAATGGTGTAGAAGTCTTCTCTCTGCTTTTTAAAGAATTCCCATCGAATGGGAATGATCTTCACTCTGTCACCTTTTTTTAGCAGACGTATGTCCGGCTGAGTGATCATCATGGCTTCAGCCTCCTGCATAGGTGTGACCATCCCGGCCATCTGATGTTTGAGCGGCATAAATGCTTTTCCGTCAAAATGGCCGAGCGTAACGGTGTATTTTCCTTTTTTCGCTTGGAAATCTACTGCCATTTTTGTTTCAATAGTATGGTGATAATAGGAAGAGTTGCCGGACATTTTGTGAATGACCGTACGTATGAAGAGTTCATAATTCACCATGGCTGCAAGAGGATTTCCCGGCAGGTTGATGACAGCGGTCTGGTCTATTTTCCCAAAAGCGATGGGTTTTCCCGGTTTGATCTCTACTCTGTTGAAATAGAGCTCCATTCCGCAATTTGCAAAAGCTTCCTGGGTAAAGTCTTTGTCTCCCACAGACATACCACCCGTAGTGATGATAATATCTGCATGTAAAGAGGCTTTAATAGCAGCTTCCAGTGCTTCAACAGTATCACCAATGTCCGGGACATAAGAGACTTCACAACCTAGGGCTTTGGCACGTGAGAGGAACATGGGTGTATTGGAGTTGTAGAGTTGATGTGCTTCGATCTTTTCAAAATGTGAACGAAGTTCATCGCCTGAAGAGAAGACTGCCACTTTGACTTTACGGTACACTTCTACATGAGTGACCCCCTGTGAGACCAAAAGGGTAATGCTGTAGGCTGTTACTTTGTCCCCCTCTTGCAAATAGACTTCGCCACATTTCATATCTTCTCCTGCGCGTCTTATGTGCGCCCCTTGTGATACATCATCAGGCAGTGTGATTCGATTTTCATCTTGTGTGACGAACTCAAAAGGTACAATGGCTTCAGCACCTTTAGGGATGGGTGCACCGGTCATGATACGCAGGGCTGTACCTGCTTCCAAAAGCATGACAGGGTTGTCCCCGGCATAGATAACGTCATCGCTCTGTACGGTCGTTCCTGCATCGGCACAGTGTACCGCAAAGCCATCCATGGCAGAGTTGTCAAAACGTGGCAGGTTAAAGGTTGAGGTGTATGCTTTAGACAAAATGCGCCCTAAGGCCATCTCGATAGGAATGATCTCAGTGGAGACAGGCGTGGTGTGTTTGTAGATAATATCGAGTGCTTCGGTAATGAGAACAGCCATAAAAAAACCTTTTGTATAGTGAGGGTCAATTATAACTAAATAGGGTATAATCCACTTTTAAACTACATTCAGGAGTAATAATGATAACACAAATGCTTGCGACACACAGTATATTGGTAAAGATATTTTTAGGTTTTTTGGTAGCAGGATTGTTTATCCCTATGGTGACAGCAAAGAACCCTTTGGGGTTTAGAAAAGTAAGCTTTATTTTTACAATGACCTTTCAGGGGATCGCTACCATGATAGCGTTTACCGGTCTGGTAGCCATGGTAACGGGTGAAATGCCTCTGTCGCTATCTATTATGATCATGATCGTACTCTGGGCACTTTTGATGTTTGTAGAGATAAAAAAATACAGATTGATTAAAATGGCAAAGATCGAAAACCCTGAGACACACAGAGTACTCAAGGGCGGGTTCATCAGGATCACAGTGATCCAGATATTGCTTGTGGCTGTCATGGTGGTACTTATGGTACTCAAAGCAAAAGGTATTGTAGCGATCTAAACGATGTTATATCTTTATCATGAAGAGGCGGGAAAGCCTCAACTCAGCCTGACAGGCGATGCCCACCGCTACATTTTTAAAGTACGCAGACACAAAGCAGATGACCTCCTCTACATGCGTAATTTAAAAGATGGCCTCCTGCATAGTTACCGTGTAACGCACATAGATAAACGTTCAGTGATGTTAAGTCTCCAGGAGAGCAGCATCCTCGAAGTCAAAGCAAAACAATCGCTACACATCGGCTGGTGTGTCATTGACCCAAAAAGCATTGAGAAGGTTTTACCTTCACTCAATGAAATGGGAGTAGAGAAGATCACATTCATTTACTGCAAACGTTCCCAAAAAAGTTTTAAGCTGGACTTTAAACGTATGGAGAAGATACTTCTAAACTCCTCCCAGCAGTCGGGACGCTCTGAAATGATGCAGCTTGAAATGGCAGAGGGCTTGGAAGATTTTTTACATAAGTACCCGGAAGCAAAAATGCTCAACTTCTCAGAAAACCATTTTGTTTCCAACAGAAGTTTTGAAACCATTGTCATTGGTTGTGAAGGCGGTTTTCATGAAGATGAAGTGGCACTTTTCAAAACAGAAGATATTATAGGTTTTGACACCCCCATGGTCTTAAAGTCTGAGTCTGCTGCCTCTGCAGTGGCTTCCAGGGTACTCCTCTAAAACCTTATCAAGCGTATCTTATAGGTATAAGGTTTCTTCTTCTTGCTTCATATCTCTAGCCAATGACCAAGCAGCACACTCACCACCGTTTCTGTACGCAGGATCCTCTCTCCTAAACTAACGGAGCTACAGCCATGTTGGCAAAGTAAGTCAACTTCATAGTCTATCCAACCCCCTTCTGCCCCGATACAGAGTACCTTTGGCATAGCATCTTTGGCAGTACCAAGATAGGTTTTCCAGGACTGTGTTGCATAAGGGTGGGCAATCACTGCCTTATCTTTCTTTTTATCTACCAATAAGGAAGAAAATTCATCTTCCACAAATGGCTTAAAGCGTTTTTTGAACTCAATTTCCAGTGGCACTGTATCTATGGCTTGCTGTAAGCCTTCAAAAACAAACTCATCGATACGCTCTAGTAATGGGCTTTGCCAATAACTTTTTTGAGATCGGTAACTATTTACAATAATCAGTTTATTCACCCCAAGAGATGTCATGTCCATGATCAATCTGCGCAGTACTTTTGGACGCGGCAAAGCAAGCACAACGGTTACATCAAGTTTAGACGGTGGTTTTTTGTCCAGTATAATATCACTTAGCAGTACTTCGTTATGATCGATCCTGGCAACAGTAGCCTTGCCTATCTTCCCGCCCATTTCAGCAATGGTTATACTATCACCTACTTTAGACTTGAGCACCTCTTTTACGTGAGTCACTTGCGTTGGGTCGCTAATGCTTTTGGCGTTTTTGGGTAATAAAATAGAGTTCATATGATGAAGATATCCTTCTTTGGGGCTTATAGGTCAAAAGAGAGGTTGGCAAATGCACTCTCTACACTTTGCGCACTTTTATATCGGGAACTGAGAATTCTTACATTTTTTGTCTCCAAGTCACATACAGCAATGCGGAAACTCATACCCATTTGTGGCTCGACGATACAGATGATCTTCCCTTCATATTCCCGTGTCGCATGGATGATGCCCTGCAGTTTTGAGAAAAAGTATTTCGGATAACTCAGTGCTGTGATCCCAACAATCTTGATCTGCTCTATTTTTTCAAGGCTATCTAGGATACACTGTGCATCTTCTCTGCTCTCAAACTGTACACACCAGTCGTCAAACTCTTTATTGAAATGTTTTAGATCTTCGTCTAAAAAACCTCCGGCAATTGACTGTAAAGCAAAAATATCCATCTGTGTTCTCCTTTGGGAAGATAAGAGGGAATGGTCATATCTTTTTTAGGTGCGAAGGTCAGTGTAAGCGTAGTACACTCTCTTTTAAGCTCCCCCTGATTGTAGACAGACATATGCGTGATTCTCTCATTATCCCCTATCACAACATTTTTGTTTGAAACAACTGCTTTGGCACCAATAGGACCCTCATTGGCATAGATGGATGACAGCAGGGTCAAAACTAAAAATATTGATTTTCCAATAGACATTTTCTTAATTGTTCTTCTCATTTTTGTATAGATTTCTCTCTGGAAGCATACCAGAATTTTGCTATGCAGCCTATAAAAAGTGCTTTTATACTATTTTAAACATTTTTTGATAAAATACCGTTCTTCATTGTCTCGCCAAAGAGCGTTGCAATAACCCTGTTTGCCTGCAAACACGGAAGAGTCATTGACTAGAACAGGCCAGTTACCTGTCACCAAAACAAACTAAAAGGTAAAAAAATGAGAAAAGAGATTCACCCGGATTACGTAGAGTGTAAAGTGAAATGTGCTTGTGGAAACGAGTTTGAGATCAGAACGAACAAGCCAGAGATGAGTATTGATATTTGTAATGAATGTCACCCATTCTTTACAGGTTCTGAGAAAATTCTTGATGCTGCCGGTAGAGTTGAGAAGTTTAAAAGCAAATATAAACTTAGCTAAGTACCCTGAACAGGCCTTTTTGGCTCTGTTCACCCACTCCCCTTTATGATCACATTCATACCTACACCCATTGGAAATCCCCAAGATATTACCATAAGAGCGATGAAGCTTTTTGAAAAAGCAACACTTTTTTTATGTGAAGATACACGTCAGACCAAACGGCTTTTGCGTCTGCTTGAAGAGCGCTTTGCTATGAAGTATCCTGAAGCAGAGTTCATCTCCTTTAATGAGCATAATGGAGAAGCACGTCTGGAAGAGTATGCTGAGAGTTTCAAGGAAAAAGAGGTAGTGTACGTCTCTGATGCAGGGATGCCGGTCATCTCTGATCCGGGGCAGCTTTTGGTTGCCTATTGTCAGGAACATGCTTTGGCTTATGATGTCCTGCCGGGTGCATCCGCAGTGACCACAGCCTATGCAGCTTCGGGTTTTGAAGAGGGTAAATTCCTCTTTTATGCTTTTTTGCCGCACAAAGGAAAAGAGCGCTCTGCAGCCTTGGCAGAAGCTATGGGGAACGGCTACAATACAATCCTCTACGAAGCACCGCACAGACTGGAAAAACTTTTAAGTGAAGTGCTCTCTTTGGATGAGAACAGAGAGCTTTTTTTAGCAAAAGAGATCTCCAAGAAGTATCAGACCTATTACAGGGGTACAGCAAAAGAGTTGGATGAAAAATTCAAAGAGATGACCATACGCGGAGAGTGGGTGGTCGTGATCTCTGCACAAAAAAGTACAGAAAAATCTTTGTCTTTTAGTGAAGTCTTGACTCTGGATCTGCCTCCCAAACCTAAAGCCAAACTCCTGGCACAACTCAGTGACAAGAGCGTGAAAGAGTGGTATCGGGTTTTAATTGAAAATTAGATAAAATCATACTTATGATTATTTATGGAAAACAAGTTTGTCTCTATGCTTTAGAGAAACACCCCGATATGATAGAAACGGTATATGTTGCAAAGAAGAACATACTTCCTCAGGCACTGTTCCATCAGCACCATGAGAAGATCAAGTTTCTTGAAGAGAAATGGGCACAGTCTATGTCTAAAGGCGGGAACCATCAGGGTATTTTACTTGAAGTCAAAGAGCTTCAGCAAAGTACTGTTGCAGACATTAAGAAAAATGACTTTATTGTAGTGCTTGATGGTTTGACCGATGTGGGTAACATAGGGGCCATTGTAAGAACAGCCTATGCACTTGGTGCAGATGCGGTGGTGGCGACAGGTGTAAAAAAATTGAACTTTGCGGCGATCATTCGAAGCAGTTCGGGTGCACTGCTTGACATACCTTTTAGAGTACAGCACAATGTGTTGGATCTGTTCAATGAACTGCAACAGGTAGGTTTCACTTTTTATGGTGCCGATATGAACGGGACAGCCGTAGAAGAGATGGACTTTGCCCCGAAACGTGTACTTGTTCTAGGTTCTGAAGGTGAAGGTATTTCCAAAAAAGCAAAAACAAAAATAGACAAGGTTGTTTCTATTGAGATGAAACATCAGTTTGATTCACTCAATGTCTCTGCCGCAGCAGCAATATTAATACACAGGATGGGTTATGCAGTTAAATGAAATACTTGAAGAAAATACAGTCGCAGCGATCTCTGCAAAGACAAATATTGCAGAAGACAATATTGATGCCATCATAGCTGCTGATTTTGCAAAGATCAACAGAGTGAAGACCATGGGGTTCATCTCTATTATTGAGAGAGAGTACCATGCTGACCTCTCAGCAGTAAGAACACTGGCTGCAGAGTACTATGATGGCATAAAGAGAGATGAAAGCATTACGCTTGGTCTGCCGATGCCTGAAGAGAAAAAAGGAAAATCCAAATTTTTTATGTTCATTGTACTTATTATGATAGGATTCGCCGTTTGGTATGCATTTATGCATTTTGACAGAGAGAAGCTCAAAGCTATGCTTCCTTTTCCTGAAGAGAAGTTAAGTGCAATGATCATGCCCGGACATGCTGACAATACGGCAGTAAAAACAGTCCCTGAGTCAAATATTGCAGCCGACCTGAATATTGAAAATAGAAATAAAGTGACTGAAGAAAATAGCACGCATTAAGTAAAGAAGAGAGAAAATATATGTTTGATGAAATTCAATTTGAAAAAATAAACCGTTTACCGAAATACCTCTTTGCAGAGATCAACGATCTTAAAATGAAGCTTAGAAGAGAGGGGTGTGATATTATCGATTTCTCTATGGGAAATCCGGATGCACCTACACCCAAACCCATAGTAGATAAGCTCTGTGAAACAGCGAAAAAAACGAAAACACACGGCTACTCTGCCTCTAAAGGGATATACAAACTGCGTTTGGCAATGGCGAACTGGTATAAGCGAAAGTACAATGTAGACCTTGATGCCAATACGGAAGTGGTAGCAACCATGGGAAGTAAAGAGGGCTATGTGCATTTGGTTCAAGCCATTACCAATCCAGGTGATGTGGCGATCGTTCCGGATCCTACCTATCCTATACACTCTCAAGCCTTTGTGCTGGCAGGCGGTTCTGTGGAAAAAATGGAACTTATTTTTAATGAAGATACCTTTGAAGTAGACGAAGAGCGTTTTTTTACTGACCTCATAGAGTCACTTGAGAAGAATGTTCCTCAGGCAAAGTTTCTTGTAGTTAATTTCCCCCACAACCCAACTACAGCAACAGTGACACCGGAATTTTATGTCAGACTGGTTGCTTTGGCAAAAGAGAAACGTTTTTATATTATCTCTGATATTGCCTATGCTGACATTACTTTTGACGGCTACAAAACACCTTCTATCCTTGAAGTGGAAGGTGCAAAAGATGTAGCGGTAGAAGCCTATACTCTCTCAAAGTCATACAACATG
Source organism: Sulfurovum sp. (assembly GCA_015663065.1). Lineage (GTDB taxonomy): Bacteria > Campylobacterota > Campylobacteria > Campylobacterales > Sulfurovaceae > Sulfurovum. The sequence continues at coordinate 2,842 of DQSX01000151.1, read as the reverse complement.
GCAGGATGGAGAGTAGGGTTCATTGTGGGTAACAAAAAACTCATTGGCGCACTTCAGAGCATTAAATCATGGTTGGATTACGGTATGTTCACACCGGTGCAGGTTGCGGCAACTGTGGCACTTGACGAACACGGTTACATCCCTGATGAGCAGATTATCCCGCGTTATGAAAAAAGACGTGATGTAATGATAGAGTCTTTTACCAACGCAGGATGGCCTTTGGCAAAACCGAATGCTTCCATGTTCATTTGGGGGAAGATCCCTGAGATCGCCAGAGAGATGGGGTCGCTGGAGTTTTCCAAACAGCTTTTACTTGAAGCGGGTGTGGCAGTAAGCCCAGGTATCGGTTTTGGTATTTACGGAGACCAGTATGTACGTATTGCACTGATAGAAAATGAAAAACGTATTCGTCAGGCAGCAAAAAATATTAAGAAATTCCTGAAAAAGTTAGAAGAGGAAAAGAAGAATGGTTAAGATCGGTATACTGGGTGTAGGTACTGTGGGTGCCTCTGTTGCAAATATTCTTGAATCCAATGCGGATATCATAGAAGCCAGAGCAGGCAAGAAAATCGTTGTAAAGTCAGGTGTGGTGAAGAATCTCTCTAAAGACAGAGGTGTATCGGTAACACTATCTGATGATCCTATGGATGTCATTAATGATCCGGAAATTGACATTGTTGTTGAGCTGATGGGTGGTGTGGATGAGCCATATGCTTTGGTTAAAAAAGCTTTGGAAAAAGGTAAAGCTGTAGTCACTGCAAACAAAGCATTGCTCGCTTACCACCGTTATGAACTTCAGGAGATCGCAGGAGATATTCCTTTGATGTATGAAGCAAGTACGGCAGGTGGTATTCCTATTATCGGTGCATTGCGTAACGGGCTTTCTGCAAACCATATTGAGTCTATCAAAGGGATCATGAACGGTACCTGTAACTACATGTTGACCAAAATGATCAATGATGGTGCTCAGTACGATGAGATATTAAAAGAGGCGCAAGATCTGGGCTATGCAGAAGCGGACCCTGAATTTGATGTGGGTGGTTATGATGCGTCTCATAAACTGCTTATTTTGGCATCTATTGCGTATGGGATCGATGCAAAGCCTGAAGATATTCTTATTGAAGGTATTGAAAATATTACACAGACAGATGTGGCTTTTGCCAAAGAATTCGGCTATGAGATCAAACTGCTTGGTATCGCAAAAAAAGTGAATAATGGTGTAGAGTTGAGAGTACATGCGACCATGATACCTCAAGAGAGCATGATCGCTAAAGTGGATGGTGTCATGAATGCTGTGACTGTTGTGGGTGACCGTGTGGGTGAAACTATGTATTACGGACCGGGTGCCGGTGGTGACGCTACTGCGTCTGCTGTTATTGCAGACATCGTTGATATTGTCCGTGGAAACCATGGTCCTATGCTCGGCTATAAAAAAGGTTTGGAATCTGGACTCAAACTACTGAGCAGAGATGAGATAGAGACGCAATATTACATCCGTCTTCAAGTAGCAGATGAGAGTGGTGTCTTAGCAGAGATCACTGCTTCACTAGGTGAGTTCGGTATATCCATTGATTCTATGTTGCAAAAACCGACCAAAGATGAAGATATTGCAAAACTTCTTTTTACCACACACACATGTAAAGAGAATAAAATGCAAAAAGCTATTGAAGCATTGGGCAAACTCGATGTGGTACAAGGTGAGATCGCAATGATGAGAATTGAGAAGTAAAAATATGTCTATTTGACATATTTTTACTAAAATACTTTTTCTTATGACATACTTTGATTTAAACATCAAAGGATGACATAATGAATGCACATAATTTATTTAATTATATTCAAGGAGAAAATGTGAGTAAGTTTATGGTTTTAAATGATACATATACATTAAAAGCAATAGATTTATTTGCAGGAATTGGTGGAATAAGGACAGGATTCTTAAATGCTTTTGGTTCAGACATAGATTTTGTATTCTCTTCAGAGATTGATAAAAATGCACAGAAAACATATTACTTAAATTACAACGAAGTTCCATACGGCGATATTACTTCTATTGATGCTTCTGATATTCCTGCGCATGATATAATCTTGGCAGGGTTTCCCTGCCAAGCTTTCAGTGTTGCAGGGCAGAGAAAAGGTTTTGATGATACAAGAGGAACTCTATTCTTTGATGTTGCAAGAATTGCTAAATATCATAAACCAAAAGTTATATTTTTAGAAAATGTAAAAGGTTTTGTTAATCATGATAATGGGAAAACGTTTGAAATTGTAAAAAAAACTTTAGAAGAAATTGGTTATTCACTATTTTATAAAGTTCTTAATACAAAAGATTTTAATATTCCTCAAAATCGTGAAAGAATATATATTGTTGCATTCCTAGGTGAAGTCAAAGAATTCAATTTTCCAGAAAATATATTTCCAACAAAAACAATACATGATTATTTAGATAACAAAGTAGAAGAAAAGTTTTATTATAATGGAAAACCACTCTATGATAAAATTAAAAATGATATAAAGAATGAAAATACTATATATCAATGGCGTAGGCATTACGTAAGAGAAAATAAAAATAATGTTTGTCCTACATTAACAGCAAATATGGGTACAGGTGGACATAATGTGCCAATTATAAAAGATAAAAAAGGAATAAGAAAATTAACACCATCAGAATGTATCAAATTTCAAGGTTTTGATTCTAGTTTTAAATTTCCAACAGAACTAGCTATCTCTCATCAGTATAAACAGGCAGGCAATTCTGTAACGGTAAAGGTGATTGAAGAAATAGCTAAAAAGATTAAAGATGTTTTATAATACAGAGAAGTTAGAGTTTCAACAAAAATAT
>DQSX01000128.1 GCA_015663065.1 Sulfurovum sp. | reverse complement strand
GTCATCGGTTTTGCAGCCAAAGATATCCCCGGTACAAAAGCGTCACGCAAGATGGTGTTCAGAGAGTATTTTGCAAGAGTAAAAGCACTTCTTGATGTGACAGTTTTACATACCCAACCTGCATTTTTGGGTGATAAAGTGAAAGTGAACTATAAAAAATGACAAACAAAGACTATTTAGAAAAAATAAAAATCCTCAACAGTTGGGCAAAAGCCTACTATGTTGATGACAACCCCATAGCTACAGATGAAGAGTACGACAAGCTTTATCACGAAGTGTTGGATTATGAAACAGCCAATCCTTCAGAAGCTTTGGAGGACTCTCCTACCAAACGTGTGGGGGCTGTGGTACGTGATGAATTTTCAAAAGCCACACACATTAAACGTATGTGGAGCATGGAAGATGTATTTACCACAGATGAAGTACAAGAATGGCTAGACAGAACGGTGAAAAATGTAGGACAAAGCAGTTACTTTTGTGAGCCAAAGTTTGATGGAGCAAGCATGAACCTGCTCTATGAAAACGGAAAGCTAGTACGTGCCATTACCCGAGGAGATGGTGTCATAGGGGAAGAGGTGACTGACAATGTGAGAACCATCCGTTCCGTACCGCTTAGCATTGACTACAAAGAGCAGATAGAGATACGTGGAGAAGTGGTCATTCGTAAAGATGACTTTGAGATCATCAACAAAGAACGTTTAGATGAAGGTGAGCAGCCTTTTGCCAACCCGAGAAATGCAGCAGCAGGTTCTTTGCGACAGCTTGATTCTGCAGTAACAGCCAAACGCAGGCTTGTTTTTTACCCCTGGGGTTTGGGTGAAAACAGTCTCACTCAAGCCAAGCTTTCAGAAAAGATGGATTTTATACATAGCTTAGGATTTTTACAGCCCCCTTATGTAAAAGAGTGTCACAGTATAGAAGAGATAGAAGACTTTTATCAGTTCATCATCTCTAAACGTGATGAGATTCCGATGATGATGGATGGTCTGGTCATTAAAGTAGACAAAGTTTCTTTACAGGAAGACTTAGGCTACACGGTGAAGGTGCCCAAGTGGATGTGTGCCTACAAGTTTCCCGCTGTGGAAAAAGTGACCAAAGTCAATGCCATTACCCTGCAAGTGGGACGTACGGGTGTCATTACGCCTGTGGCTGAAGTGGAACCTGTAGAGGTAGATGGTGCCATCATAGCCCGTGCAACTCTGCATAACTTTGATGAGATAGAACGTAAGGGTCTGATGATCGGTGATAGTGTGATACTCATACGTTCCGGTGATGTTATCCCAAAGATCACCAAAGTCTTGACAGACAGGCGTGACGGCTCTGAAGTGGCCATAACGAGACCTACGGCTTGTCCAACCTGTCAAAGTGAACTTTTAGATGAGGGTACGCTGATCAAGTGTCAAAATCTGGACTGTCCGGACAGGGTGGTCAACTCCATCATACACTTTGCTAAAAAAGGCTGTATGAACATAGACGGACTGGGGTCTAAAATAGTAGAAATTTTAGTAAAAGAGGAAAAGATATCTGATATTCTGGGACTTTATCACTTAAAATTTGAAGATTTGGAAGGGTTGGAAGGGTTTAAAGAAAAACGTATTAGCAAACTGCTTGATGCTATAGCAGACACAAAAGGCGTGCCACTTCACAGGCTCATCTCTGCCATGGGCATAGAACACATTGGTGAGGTGGCAGGCAAAGCATTGGCAGAGGAGTTCGGACTTGGCATCGTAGATGCAACATTTGAAGAAGTGGTAGCCATAGACGGCATTGGTGAAGAGATGGCAAACTCACTCTTGGAGTTTATGAGAGTGAACCATGACTTTGTATTGAAACTTTTTGATGCAGTGCAGCCTTTGGTGGAAGAGAAGGTAGAAGCCAAAGAGAATCCCTTTAAAGATAAAACAGTGGTTTTGACAGGGTCTATGTCTGCAAGCCGTGGCGTTGTGAAAGAGATGCTGGAGAAACTTGGAGCAAAAGTAAGCGGGTCGGTGAGTCAAAAAACGGATTATGTTGTGTATGGTGAAGATGCAGGCTCAAAGTTGGCCAAGGCAGAGAGTTTGGGTGTAGAAACGCTTACAGAAGAGGAAATGAGAAAGCTGTTATCATGAAACAAAAAGCTATGATACTTTTCCTGATGTTGAGTATCGGGTTATTTGCAGGAAGCATAGAGCAGTTCATTGCATCTGCACAAAGTCAGGTTGGCAAGACAGTCACTTATAATCCTGAGTATGTCTATATAAAGTATCCGATGGGAGACATCCCTCTTTCAAAAGGGGTCTGTACCGATGTGATAGTAAGAGCGTTCAGAGGTGTGAAGATCGATCTTCAGGCACGTATCTATAAAGATAAGAAAAAAACACCACAGCGCTACAAAGGACTCTACTATACGGACAAGCTCGATCCCAACATAGATCACCGCCGTGTAAAGAATATACAGGCATACCTTATTTCACGAGGTTACAGAGTCAAGGATAGGTTTAAACCAGGAGACATAGTGGTATGGAAGATTCAGGGAAGAACAAAGATCCTGGACCATATTGGTATATGTTCAGACAAAAGAAATGCAGCTGGGGAACC
>DQSX01000196.1 GCA_015663065.1 Sulfurovum sp. | reverse complement strand
ACACCAAGAAAATCAAGTTTGTTTCTTGTAGCTATGAAAAACCCACTCATAGCAAAGGCGATGATGCCAATGTATTCTGCTATTTCAAACATAGACAGTGTTTTTATTAGGGAGTTTGTAGGTTCTGTCAGGGTACCCGACATTTGAAATGAATGTATTAATGTCTTGACCTACCCAGGAGTTGTATTTGTATATAAAGTTTTCGCGTGAAGCACAGGCAGAAAGCAGCATGACAGCAGTAGCTGTTAAAATTATTTTAACTATTGTTTTCATCTTATCCCATTTCTTATTTCTTATTTTGACTTCTATTATAATATAGATTCGTTAACGTTTAAATTTTTTATCCAGTAAGTCATCTAAAGAGAGTTCATTTACAGACTTTTTACCCATGACAGCCAGTAAAGAGGTGACACTATGCAAAAGTGCATGGTGGTAAGAGGCAATATTTTTAGCTTTTTGCAAGACCAGGTACTTACTTCGCTTACCCTCATCCATAGTAGCCAGACCCACAGGACAGTTCCTGCCCCCTGCTCCTGAGCACTCTCTGGCCCTTATGCATCCTGCTGAGATCATAAAGCCTCTGGCAATATTGATGAAGTCAGCACCATAACAGAGCAGTTCTACCACATCATCGGGTGTTAAAACCTTCTCTGCTGCAATGATCTTTATATCTTTATGCAGCTCATAGCGCTGCAACAGATCGTTTACGATCAGTAACGCTTCGCGGATGGGCAAACCTATCTTTGTCATCATTTCAAGAGGTGCAGTTGCAGAGCCTCCATCACCACCGTCTATGGTGATGAAGTCAGCAATACTCTTCCCCGCATCTTTACGCTTTTTAAGTGCTATGGCATAGCGTTCAAAATCTTCTCTGGTTGAGATGACGATCTTAAAGCCAACCGGTTTGTTTGAAAGTTCCTGCAGGTAGCTAATAAAGTCAAAGAGTGTTTCCATGTCTGTGGCATAGGGAAAACGGTTAGGACTTATGAGATCTTCATGGGCTGGTATGCCCCTGTAGTACGCAATGTCATCTGAGACCTTTGCTGCAAGTAATTTACCGCCTGTTTGTTTGGCACCCTGTGCAAGTTTAATCTCCGTCATACGGCAGAATGACATGACCTTCCGGTAAAGCTCTGCATTGAAATCTCCATTCTCATCTCTTACCCCATAAAGGCCTGAACCCATTTGAAATATAATATCGGGTACAGAGTCAGGCACTTCTTTAGGAAAATACTCTAAAGCTTTTGACCAGTTTATACGAAAATACTGCAACTTAATATTATCAAATATAAAAGTGCCTCTCTCTTTATGTCTGACGACCATTTGTCGGTATAGCCGCTGAGAAACCTCTTTGTTGGTGACAAATTTAAAAAACCTGTAGACAGACTTTGCAAAGATCGTACCCTTTTTAATTTCAAGATATTCACTGCAGTTGCACTCTTCTATCTTGAGATTTGCAAGAAAGTTTGATGTCAAACCACCCTCACCTGTATTGATGGGAAAAGCGCCTCTAAAAGCAGCTATGGAAAAAGCTTGTGTACCCTCTGGAGAGATGGCACCGTCACTCATGGCAGAACGCCCGATGATACTTCTTGAGACAAAAGGATAGAGACGTTCCCCGCCAAAAGTCACGGAGTAAGTCTGCTCTACTTCGCTCACCTCTTTGACAAAATTGGCATGTTTGAAAAGTGTTTGTTGATTGCCATAGGATTTAGTTGGGGAAAAGGAGAGATAAGTATTTTTCTTTGCTGCTGCTTTGTTTATCCAGTTTAGTTTTTCAAATGAGTCATAAAAGGTTTCATCACCGAAATACTGGCGCATGGGATTACGTAAAAGGTAAAAGAAGTAACGTAAACGTCCTATAAGCGGGTAATTGATGAGCAGTTGGTTCTCTCTTTGTATAAACCTGTCATAGAGGGCTACGAGGATCATGGTCACAACTAGCACGATAATGAAGAGTTTAAACAAAATGCTCCAGTCTGCTGCAAGTATGTCAAAATGCCCAAAGAGATCTTTATTCATAACATCCTGCTTTAAATAAAAGCTGATCCATAGAGTATTTACCTGCTCCGAATGTTGTAAAGATCATCAGAAAAAGGAAATAATAAAAAGGGATCTCTATACCGTTCCCTTCCACTGAGTATCCATGCGGTAAATGCACAAAAAGTATCGCTCCCAACATTACACAGGACAGGAGTATAGATATATAACGTGTGAAGAGACCCAAAAAGATCAAGATGATACCAATGACCTCTATACCGGAGACCATATACGCAGCAAACTGGGCAAAAGGAATGCCAAGACTTTCAAACCATACTGTGGTACTTTCAAGGTTTTGTATCTTGACCAGTGCAGGAAGAGAAAAGCCGTAGGCTATGGCAAAACGAGCCAGTAAGATCACAATATTTTGAGGATACGATAACAGAACCCTGAATTCACCTATAAAATCACGCATTTTCTCTCCTTCTGCACAAAGTTTACATAGTGAGAGTATATACTTCTCAGCGTGTACTCATTATGCACTGATATTCTAAACATTGGAAAACAAATGCGAAAAACATTCTATATCTTATTTTTATTGCCCTTTATGCTACTGGCACAACCTAAAGTTTCCCTTTAAGATCGACTTTAAGCAGCCAGACATCACTGTTTCGGCTTACATCACTCTGTTTTTCTCCTACAATGAGGTATCCGTCATCTGTAGCGACAATGTCGTGTGCAGCGTCATCTTCATCGCCACCGTAGGTACGTTCCCATTGACGTTTGCCGTTCTCATCTATTTTCAATAATAAAAGGTCAAAACCGTCTCTTCTTGTCTTTGTTCTTCCTGCTATGACATACCCGCCATCGGGTGCTGTAGCAACAGCAAAAGCTTCATCATCGTAAGTTCCGCCGTAGGTACGTTCCCAGATCTTTTTTCCTTCTTTGTCTGTTTTAATGACATAGACATTGTGATAGTTCAAACCAAAACTGTCTGTACTTCCTACCAAGAGGTAACCGTCTTTTGTAGCAATGATATCTTCTGCTATTTCATCTTCTTTACCGCCAAAGGTTTTGAACCAGACCTTTTTACCCTCTTTGTCAAGCTTTACAAGGTATGCATCAAAGTCACCATATCCGTAGCTCTCTGTGCTTCCTGCCAGCATATACCCGTCTTGCGTACTGACGATGGCTTTGGCACGGTCTTCATCGTCACCATAGACATAAGAGCGCCAGAGCAAGTCACCTTCAGTATCTATTTGAAACTGCAGAGGATTGATCTTGGCGGACATGAACTTCAAGTGTCTTTCAGAACCGGCAATGACCAGGTTTTTCCCATCGGAGACAATATCATTGCCATAGTAGTAGTCTCTTTCTCCGCGAAAATAACTCTTTTGCCAAAGAGACTCTCCGTTTGCATCGATCTTGACAAAATAGTAGCTTAGATTGTCATTGCCGTAACTTTCGGTAGACCCGACAAATACAAACTCTTTTCCATGTGCCGTGAGTGCATTGGCTTCGTCATCCTCTTCCCCGCCATAGACTTTTGACCAGAGTTTTTTACCCTTTTTATCTATCTTGATCAGGTAGGCATCGTAGTCTCTGTGGGAAGTAAAACTTTTTGTTTTCCCGGCAATAAGATAGCCGTCATCAGTTTGTATGACCGCTTTGGCAACATCATCTTCATCCCCGCCAAAGGTTCTCTCGAAGGTGATGGGTGCTTGTGCGGCAGAGAGTGTAAGGGTTGTAGCAAGTAAAAGTAGTACTTTTTTGTTCATAATATTCTCCTGATGAATAGTTAGTTAATT
>DQSX01000192.1 GCA_015663065.1 Sulfurovum sp. | reverse complement strand
TGTCGGGAGATGTCGGAGCGGTTGAACGTGCCGGTCTTGAAAACCGGTGAGGGTAATACCTCCGGGGGTTCGAATCCCCCTCTCCCGGCCATACACTAATTCAATAACTTCCAAAACAATCCGATAAGCCCCTTAAGTAAGAGACTTAATCAACTTTTCACTACAAAGAGATCCAACCACATTTACGGTAATCCAAGTTTTTTTACGGTAATCTTTGCGGTAAGACTTTTTATAGTCGTTACTTTTACCGCAAAAAGGAGAATTACCGCAATGCCTAAAAAAGTTGTTCCTCTATCAGACACCAAAATAGCGAGTGCCAAGCCCAAGCAGAAGCAATATACATTAAGTGATGGTGACGGGTTGCGACTTGTTGTTACCGCAAAGGGTCGGAAGTATTTCAGGTTTGATTATACAAGACCGAATGGTAAGCGGAATTCTATTTCTGTGGGTACTTATCCTGGCACAACTTTGAAAGAAGCAAGAGAAGTACGACAAGAGTATCGTAAGATGGTTTTTGATGGTATTGATCCTTCTGAAGAGAAACAGAAGAATGAAATAGATGAAAATAAAATCTTTAAAAATATAGCTACACAGTTGCTGGATCAGAAAAGTGCAGACTGGGGTGATTCGACAATTGAAAGTAATAAGAGATATATTCGATATATGATTGAATCTTTTGGAGACAAAGAGATAGATCGTATATCCATCCCAGACATTAGTGGACTACTACTCAAGTTTCATAATGAAGGTAAGGCTGAAACAGCTAGGAGGATTTTGACATTATTAAAATCAGTATATATGTATGGACTAAGTACAGGAGATGCCACACACAATACAGCAGCAGATATAGATGCAAGAGCTTTACTTGGCAAGAAAATATCCAAAAATTATGATCATATTGACAATGAAAAAGAGTTTGCACAATTGCTCATCAGTATGGATGAATACTTTGGGGATCCTATTACAAAGCTTGCATTGAAGTATGCATCCATGACGTTTCTTAGACCAGGGAATGTTAGAGGTCTTTTGTGGGAATATATAGATTTTGAGAAAAAGCTTATAACCTACCCAAAAGAAGAGGTGAAAAATGATCTAAAGCATGTGATCCCAATCACTCAGCAGCTAATGGATAATTTAAATGAAACAGCAGTACTCACTAAAGACAGAAGTGACTATGTCTTCCCCTCGCCAATATCAAATAAAAGAATGCTAAGTGAAAATACTCTAAATACGGCTCTAAAGAGAATGGGCTACAAGGGGAAAATGACTTCTCATGGTTTTAGACATACGGCTTCAACCTTACTTCATGATAATATGCATGTGCATAATGTTTCCAGTGATGCAATTGAGTTGCAAATGCTACATAAAGACGGGTCAATAAGAGGTGTATATAATCATGCACAGTATCTACCTGAGAGAACTAGACTGATGGTGTGGTGGTGTGACTATTTGGATGAGATAAAGGTTAAGTATGCGCAATAGTCACAGATATAGAATTTCATTTGAGATGAATTTTTTGGAACGAGCCTTATCTTAAAATTATTCTTTCTTGGCTATATAATTCCTTCGCAACTGTATCAATATCAATAGCTGTAACAACATAATCTAATGAGTCATCAACTTTAATAGTCATACCTTTTCCTGCTCCTTTTTTTGCTGTTATGTAAATGCAGTTTATTTTGCTAATCCCGTCAAAATATTGATTATTAGAATTATGAATAGTTGAAAGCAGTTTTTTGCAGCGTTTTGAAATAATATTTTTGGATGGTAATTGAGAAGTTTCATCTAAGAAATATATTGTACTTCTTGTTTTAATAACTAAATCACTCATGCCTGTTCGTGTATCAACACCAATTTTAGAATCAGATATTTCAGAAGCGAGCACATCTGGAAAAAAACGTTGAAAATTATCACGTATCTTCTCAAAAAACTTTTGTTTATCTAATATCATGATTTCTTCTTCTTCAAGTATTCTCTCGATTCTACTTTTTAAATCAAGTTTTGAATATGATTTTAGGAATTTTGATAATAAATATTTATCATCTCTTGTGCTTGACCAGGATTCGATCGTTCTTGATGATATACCTAGTATCTCTTCGATTTCTCTTGCAGTAGCCATTAGTCATACCTTTTGAATATTTAGAGGAAGTATACTTAATATATTAAATCATGTCAAGTGTTAAAATACCTGATATAAGTATTATATTAGTATAAACACTTGACTCAAGTATTTTAATACGCTACAATTAGATTAAATTAATCCAATGGGAGTTAAAGATGAACAAGAAATCAAAAAGACTAATGAGAAAACCGGAAGTTCTTAATATATCAGGGATAGAGTCGAATTCGACATTATATTACCTTGTAAACAAGGGCACTTTCCCCGCACCAGTTAAAATCTCTGAAAGAGCAGTAGCTTGGAGAGAAAGTGAAGTATTTGACTGGATCGAAAGCAGAGAGAAAGCATTCCTGCCAGGTGGTGCTTGATATGAATTACAAGCTACTCAGACAGGCGATAAAAGAGAGAACAAGTACAGATACGGATATTGTCCGGGTCTTGAATGTTCTAGGTATAGAGGTAAGCCGTGAAGGCTTCTTCAAGGTACGGGAGGAACGAACACCCTCCTGTAAGATCAACAAAGATGGAAGCTGCCATGACTACGGAAGTGGAGAGCACTATGGTGATATAGTTGCCCTGCTCTTTGACGGCTACAGGGCATTTGAGTCACTTCCAGAGACGATGAATTGGCTATGTGAAGAACTTGGTATTAGCAAGGAGGATTATGATGAGTAAACCCAATATCAATCCAAGTCTATACAAGCTTGAGTCTGAGTATATGTCTTCAAGGAATAGAGCAGGAAACATCACGCCCATTACTTTGACACAGGTAGAAAAAGAGTTTAATGCTTTTAAAGCCATCGATATGTCAGATGCAGAGCAACAGAGTGCACTGTACGAACTATTCCCAGACTATCTGATAGAAACCTGTGATGCTGATGACTGGCAACTCTTTCTAGCAATGGGTCGATACGACAGCAGTAGCCATACCTTCTTATCAGGATGCTTTGAGAATCAGGATTGGGAACTCAAGCTTATTTCCTACAAATGGCGGTACAAAGACGGCATCAAATGGAAAACGAGAGCAGGTACTAGCCCTAACGGAAGTCTGTTTATTCGTATTTTCAGTGATGACAGAACTGTCTATGTCGTTGAGGGGCACAGGGACAGTCTGACCGCTGTATTGCTGGGGCTTGATTTTATCATGATCCCTTATGCGGGCTTCAAGCTGAAGAATGCTGCACTCTTAAGGCAAGAAGTATCTGACAGAAAAGTCGTTTTCATAAGCGAAGATCAGGCTGCCTTTAACTGTATGCATTCATTGAGTCTTGCAATTGAGGATATAGCGGATGAGATTGTACTGATCCAGCTTATGACTGAAGAGAAATGCGATTTGACTGATTTTGCACTGAAAAAAAATAGTGTTGAGGAGGTAATCTATGGACTCAAAAATAAAGAATCTCACTAACTTTAGCGTTGAAGTACAAGAGAACAAAAAGCTGGTAACTGACAGTTCTCTAGTGGCTTCTGGTAACAATGATAATGTGACTATACCATTATCTGCAAAAGATAAATTGAAAGGCAAGCGAATGAATAGAGAAGATAGAGAACGGGCACTGCATATGTATTTTTTCCTGGAAAACATACTACCCAGAGGATTCCATATCATCATCTATGGTGCAGCAGGAAGTGGTAAAACAACGATTGTTTTGCATCTTATGAAAGAGCTCCTTGAAGAGCACAGTGAAGCAGAGGTTTACTACCTTTATCTTGATGGGCAACTAGGTATGGCAGCAAACTATGAGCAGCATTTAGAAGAGGAAGGATTAGATGATCGCTATAGTATTATCACTGATGGCACAGCCAATGAATTAATGTTGGTAGTAGAAGAGCTTGTAGCAGAGAGTAAGAATCCGGAAAATTTAGTCATCGTGCTTGATACGCTGAAATATCTCAACCCTGATATTATCAGCAAAAGCACCAATGCAAAAGTGCTTCACAGGATCAAGGCCCTTACAGCTAAAGGTGCAACTTTTATTTCTCTGCATCATACCAATAAGGATGGTGAAAACTTTGCAGGAACAGCAGAGATCGAGCAAGATTCCGATGCTCTGTTAAAACTTGTGACTATGGATGGAGATGAGGAGCACACAAAGATCTCTACCCTTAAAGAGGGAGGTCGGGTTCGTTACTTTTTTGAAGAGCAGAGTTTCACTTTTAGAAAAGGTGATCCCTCAAGTGTTGAAATGATTGACGGTCAAGTAGATACGGACAAGCTGTCGCAACAAAGACAGGATTTCTATCTCATTACGATCATCAAGGGTATTTTAAGCTCGAAGGGGTCAATACCTAAATCAGAACTTGAAGGACTTGTGAAAGAGGATGACGACTTTGACGGAAGCAACAAGGAGCTTAAAAGCGTCCTTAAACGATATGTAGATACGCACTGGCAGATCAAAAAAACCGGTGAACGAAATCATATTCATATGTATTCAGTCATTGATACTGTTTCAAAGAATATTGATTCGATCCAGTCACAGATTTCTGTCCCCTAAAAAGTGTATATATATGCAATATATAGAAAGTATGATAAAGGTGAAAAGTGTGACAAGTGTAGAGCTACAGGACACTTTCTACATTTTCTATACTTTTTATATTTGACACAAAGCCACACTTTTAAGGGGTCTCTTTTATTTTCTTTAGATTTCTATCTTAGTAAACAGTTGCCGTCAGGCCAGGAGGATCGCTTGATCCTCAAATTATGCATAAAAACATTAAAGGATTAAAAATGCAAACAAAAATTAATTTATCTGAAAACAATGGTATCAGAACTGGTTTAGATCGATATGAAAGACCATGTGTGGTCGCAAAAGATATTGCAACCATCTTGGAATACGAGGACTCTAGCAATATGCTAAGAATGGTAGCCGAGAAAGACAAAGGCACTGCAATGGTAAGTACACCTAATGGTAACCGAAAAATGAGTATCTTGTATCCCTCTGGACTTTTGTCCATTCTTGAACGAAGCGCTAAATCTAAAGCCAGGGAGCTTGGACGATGGTTTGAGTCAGAGATGATGAAAAGTATTCAGAAGATAGGGAAAACGGATAATGGATTTGTTGACAATGATCAAATGTCAAAAAGAATCTGTTGTGATGATTATGATGAAAAGATGAAGTTTTATCTTAGTGAGTTAAATTGTATCCTCTTGGAGATTACAAGGATTAGAAAGACTTTTAAACCCATGCCAAGTATAAAAGATCCTTTCCCCGAATATATTTATGTTGGTGCAGATTTTTGATTGTACAAACAGGGGTTCGACACGCTTTGACTATTATGCTTAGAAGTAGATAGTCTTCAGATAGTACCTACTAGTGACTGCTAGATGCTATCAAACTTCAACAGAACAGGAGAAATTAGAATGACAAAGATCGCCATTGAATACAATGAAGATAAAGACTTAATGCTTGCAGAAGCGATTACACGAGCTGCTAATATGACAGACTTAAATGGAATAATCTGGCTGGTATGGACAGACCACAACAACCTAAGAGGTCACTTTTTTCATAACAAGATGAATGTTCTCAGTGAGACTGATAAGAAAACACTGCTGAATGGTGAACGACTAGACTATGGGTCGTACTACCTTAGATCAATATCTAGAGAAAAGACTTCAGCTATTCGTCCTGGAGATATTGCGATAGATTGCTTTACTGGTGGGCTTTATGGGGCAGTTGACTTCAGGGCATCTGCATTACTTCATCTACCAGGAAGTAAACATGAGAATGATCTACTGCAAAAATATTGATAGAAAACTAATGGTTCCCAAAGAGCTTTAATGACATATTTGGCATAATGTCTTATACAAGTTTTAAAAGGTGTGTCATGCGGCAGAAGTACTTAATTGAGAGTATTCGGGAACGGAAAGATGATCTTGATTGGACGATTGAGAAGATCTCTCAAGAGTCTGGTGTAGGGGTCAGAACTATTAACAGGATATTGGCAGGTGAAGATGTTCGCTTTAGTTCTATTAGGGCTGTCATGGATGCTTTGGAGTTAAGCTTTACGGTTGATAAGAGCAGTCAAAGTAAAGTTGAATAGATGATCAAAAAGATACTTGATGCAATAAACACTTCAGCTGATATGTATTATCGTTTGATACTGCTTGTGGATGAAAAGGCAGATCATGAACAGCTTGCAAAAGAGATCTCAGCCCGGCTGGATGTAGAAGCTGTAAATGTTAACCTTGAACTTTCAAAGCGATTACTGAGTCAAACTTCAAGACAGCGAAAACTGTATCTTTCAAAATCTATGAATGAGGTTGTCCAACCTAATAAAACTATTCTTTTGGATCAGGTGGAGATTCTCTTCGATGTAGAATTGGGACAGGATCCCTTGCGCCTACTTGAGTCTCTTTCCAGGAATCAAACTATTATTGCATTTTGGAATGGCCAAGTAAGAGACGGCAAGCTTATATATGCAGAACAAGGGCACCCGGAGTATCGAAGTTATGATAGCAAGGATTTATTGATGATAGAAATAAACAAAGACAAGGTTGAGATATGAAATACAGTGAGTTAATTGAGTTTGATCCGATTGAGACGGTTGTACAATTACGAGATGCAGATGAATCGTTGGCTGCAAAGAAACTGGTTAAAAACTATGTTATCTCTGATGAAATGGGTGATCGTCTTGTCAATCTTATTATCCCGCAACTACAGTTTGATGTGCCGATGGACAATAAAGGCTTATTGATAGTTGGTAATTATGGAACCGGTAAGTCACACTTGATGTCTGTTATTTCAAGTTTGGCAGAAGAGAAGAATTTACTCGGAGAAGTTAGTAATGATGCTGTTGCTGATGCTGCCACTCAGATCGCAGGAAAATTCAAGGTCATCCGAATGGAGATCGGGGCTACTACCATGTCGCTTAGAGATATTTTGGTGGCACAACTTGAAGAGGGTCTTGAACAAATGGGTGTTGATTATACATTCCCTGATGCTGATACTATCTCGAGCCATAAAGGTGCTTTTGAAGATATGATGGATGCTTTCAGTCAAGTTTATCCTGATCAGGGATTACTCCTTGTTGTTGACGAACTCCTCGATTATCTGCGAACAAGAAAAGATCAAGAGCTTATTTTGGATCTCAATTTTTTAAGAGAAGTGGGTGAAGTATGTAAAGATCTCCGTTTTAGACTTATTGCCGGTGTCCAGGAAGCTATCTTTGACAGCCCAAGATTTGCTTTTGTTGCCGATAGCCTTCGCCGAGTAAAAGACCGATTTGAACAAGTGCTGATAGCGAGAAATGATGTCAAGTATGTTGTTGCGCAAAGACTTCTAAAAAAGAGTCCTGATCAGTTGGTGAAAATACGAGAACACTTAACACCTTATGCCAGGTTCTATTCCAACATGAATGAGCGAATGGATGAGTTTGTTCGTCTCTTTCCGATACACCCTGATTATATTGACACCTTTGAGCGTGTGACGGCCGTAGAAAAGCGTGAAATTCTAAAATCGATTTCCAACTCTATGAAAAAAGTGCTTAATGAAGAGGTGCCGACAGATGCTCCTGGTTTGATTGCCTATGACAGTTATTGGAAAACACTCACTGGCAACCCCTCTTTTAGAACGATTCCTGAGATTCGTGATGTCATCGAATGCAGCAATGTTTTGGAGTCCAGAATTAACAGTGCCTTTACCCGACCACAATACAAACCAATGGCACTTCGTATCATCGATGCACTCTCAGTACATCGTCTCACCACTGGTGATATTCATGCTAAACTTGGACCGACTGCACAAGAATTACGAGACACGCTAAGTCTGTATGATCCAATGATCGCTGAGCTTGGTGGTGATGAGGTAGATAACGATCTGCTTGTACATGTAGAAACTGTACTGAGAGAGATACACAAGACAGTCAGCGGTCAATTTATCAGTTCCAATCCGGATAATGGTCAATACTATCTGGATCTTCAGAAGACAGATGATTTCGATGCTCTAATCGACCGCCGTGCTGAAACCTTAGACAATGCCCAGCTTGATCGCTATTATTATGAAGGTCTCAAACGTGTTATGGAGTACCAAGATACAGCAACCTATGTGACAGGCTATAAGATATGGGAACATGAACTTGAATGGCTTCAGCGTAAAGCTGCACGTACTGGATACCTTTTCTTCGGTGCACCAAATGAGCGTTCCACAGTCATACCACCTCGTGATTTCTACCTCTATTTTGTACAGCCTTTTGATACCACTCGTTTTAAAGATGAAAAGAAGAGTGATGAAGTCTTCTTCCGACTTTCTGGAAACGATGAAGCTTTTGATACCATTTTGAAAAGTTATGCGGCTGCATTGGATCTGGCTCAGACCTCTTCAGGACATGCAAAATCAACTTACGAATCTAAGGCACAAGGCTTTATAAGAGAATTGGTCAAATGGCTGCAAGCACATATGGGAGATGCTTTTGAGGTAACTTACCAGGGGCGTACCAAATCATTGATAGCGTGGGGGAAAGATAAAAATATTCGTGAATTGGCTGGTCTCTCCAGTCATGATACCATTAACTTCCGTGATTTGATCAATACGATCTCCGGTATTTGTTTGGAAACTCACTTTGAAGAGAGTGCACTGGAGTATCCAACATTTTCCATTAAAATTACAGGCAATAACCGTGCACAAGCAGCTCAGGATGTACTTAGAACCATAGCCGGGCAGAACAGAACCAAACAGGCCACAGCTGTTCTTGATGCTTTAGAACTTCTCGACGGTGCAAAGTTGGATCCTTATGCTTCCAAATATGCCAAATATGTACTCGATCTTGTCAAAAAGAAGGGACATGGACAGGTAGTCAACCATAACGAGATCTTACAAGATGATCATGGTTTAGAATACATGAACCCTGCATCGATGAGACTCGAACCTGAGTGGACAGTGGTGATCTTGGCTTCACTTGTCTATTCCGGTGACATTGTTTTAGCGGTTACTGGAAAAAAGTTTGATGCTACAGCATTGCAGTCTCTTGCTGCTACGAGTATGGACGAGCTTATTAACTTCAAACATCTTGAACAGCCAAAAGAGTGGAACCTTCCTGCATTAAAAGCTCTCTTTGAAACACTTGGCTTACCACCGGGAAATGCACAGCTTATCATGCAAGGTAAAGACGAGCCTGTTCAAACACTTCAGCATGCTATCGGTAAGGTCGTAAAAGATCTGGTAATGGCACAGCAAAATATCCGTGAAGGATTAAGTTTTTGGGGCATAGACCTTATTGCAGCAAGCGGTATGGATAATTCACAGGAGCAAATTGAAAGTGGTAAAAACTTTTTTGAGGGACTTCAGGTCTATTCAACACCAGGGAAACTTAAAAACTTTCGTTTGTCACCAGAGGAAATAAAGCAGCATGATGTTGCTCTTTCGCATTTAGTATCCCTTTCTACACTAAAGAATTTTGTTGCCATACATTCAGAGCTTGCTAGTTGGCTCTCTACTGCTGAAGCAGTTCTTCCTGCTGATGACAAATGGACTGAAAGTCTCAAGGCAACCAAAGAAGATGTCCTTAATGCGCTTCAAAATATTGATGTCGATACATTAAAAGCAAAGTCAAATGAGATCACATCTAAACTTAAGGGCTTAAAGAAAGACTATATACAGATCTATATGTCACTGCATACCAAAGCAAGGCTCAATGCAAATGATGATAGGCAAAAAGCACATTTACTCTCTGATAGCCGATTGCATACGCTTCAGTTCCTGGAAAACATCGACCTTATGCCACGACAGCAACTGAGTGACCTTCAAGATAAACTTGCAGATATTAAAAGCTGTTTCCATATAAGTGAACAGGAGCTTGAGACATCACCTATTTGTCCACATTGTAACTTTAGACCATCTGTAGAGCCTATCACAACATCCAGTAGTCAGCAACTTACTCAAGTTGACATTGAGTTAGATGGATTGTTGGAGAGCTGGACGCAGACTATTATCAACAACCTTGAAGACCCGATGACACAGGCAAATATTGAACTTCTTGGGGATGACGAAAAGGCAATGATTAATGATTTTGTCGCTTCTAAAGAACTTCCAGGTACAGTAGATACACTCTTTGTACAATCTATCAAAGAGGTACTTTCGGGCTTAGTTAAAGTAAGCATCAAGCAGGGTGATATTCAAAAAGCTATGCAGTCTGGTGGCGGTGCAGCAACACCGGATGAGATCAAAAAACGCTTTGATGATTATATTGATAATCTAACCAAAGGGCAAGATCCTGCCAAAGTACGTTTGGTAATAGAATAGTATGACAAAAGAGAAGTTACTAGAACTTATAGAGAAGTATGAATGGAATGACTTTGAGTGCAAGAAAGCCAGCCGTGGTGTGCCTGATGATGCCTACAAAAGCGTCTCCGCCTTTGCCAATACACAAGGTGGTTGGTTGGTCTTTGGTATTAAAGATAGTAATGGGCAGCTTTCTATTGTTGGTGTTGAAGAGGTAGATAAGGTTCAGAATGATTTTTTAAGTACGCTGCGATCGGGCGGAAAGATGAATCGTATTATTACGGTTAAAGAAGAGATCATTGAGCATGAGGGCAAGACAATGCTTGTTTTTTATATTCCAGAGTCTCCTCGAAATGAAAAGCCTGTTTATCTCAAAGGGGATCTTCGACAAAGTTACATTCGAAAAGGTTCAGGAGATGAGCAGTGTACACAAACAGAGATTGAACGTTTTGTTCGTGACTCAGCTACCACTCGATATGACAGTGAGATTGTTGAAAATATCCCGTCTGAATCATTTTTTGATGAAGGTACTCTTCGTTGGTATCGAGACCGCTTTAAGCAAAAAAGACCTGGACAACATGAAGCACTAAGTGATTTGGACTTTTTAATAGAATGGAACTATGTTGTAGAGCAAGGAGAAAAACTCTATGCCACTCGTGCAGCTATTTTACTTTTTGGTAAAAGCCGCTATGTCCGGCAAATATTACCACAGCCTTTACTTGACTATCAGCGTATCGACTCTAAAGCAGATGATTGGACTCCTGAAGAGCGTTGGGGAGATAGAGTTGTTTTTGAAGAGAACATTATTCAGACTTGGCTAGGGCTTGTTGAAAAGTATATGCGACTCTCTGATCGTCCTTTCAAGATTGATCCAAAGACATTGCGTCGTGATGATGATCCTGCTGACTATGTAGCCTTTAGAGAAGCTGCGATCAACCTTCTTATCCATAGAGACTACGGTGACCATACTCGTAAAGCGGTCATCCAGTTCTTCACTGATAAGACTCGTTTTTGGAATCCGGGTGATGCCTTCGCCACAGAGTCAGAGTTGTTGGATCCGACAGAAAAAGAGGTAAGAAACCCTATGATCGTTGGTGCTTTCCGTCGTATTGGTATGAGTGACCAGGCGGGTAGTGGTATTCGTGCGATCTTCCGTAACTGGCATGAGCTTGGCAATGTACCTCCTATTATGGTTAACAACAAAGCGAGTAAAGATTTTGAGTTGGTACTGCTTAAAGAACTTTTGATCAATGATATGCAAAAGCGTTTCCAGTCAGAGATCGGTGTGCATCTTTCAGCTCAAGATGCAGATGTTTTTGCTTATGCCTGTGAAAATGAAAGGATCTCTCTGCTTGATGTACGTAAATTGACTGCTTCTACCAAAGCTCAAGCAAGAGAGATCATCGATAGATTAGTTGTGCAGGTGCTATTGCAACCACTGGATGATAATCTGTATGAATTGACTGAAGCAATGCAAAAAAGATATGGTCATTTTGTGGAAGATCGTGCCAAGTCGGAACTAAGTGCCGGACAAGTACCGGACAAGTACCGTGGTAGTACCGATGAAGTTACCGAGGTAGTTACCGATGAAGTCCAAAAACTTATGGCTGTGATGCATAAGGACATGAAACGCAAAGAGATCCAGGATGCATTAGGGCTTAAACATGAAGTACATTTTAGAGATACATATTTGATTCCGTCAATGGAAGAAGGCATTATAGAGATGACAATTCCGGACAAGCCCACAAGCAGTAAGCAAAAATATCGATTGACAGACAAAGGTGACAGGTTAGCAGATAAATTAAAGGGAGATAGAAGATGAGTTTAGATGATAAAACAGGTGATACGGAATATTTTGCTTCTACAGATTACAACCAGCGGTTAGAAGAGAATGCAGAGGCTGAATATGAACAAAAAGATACACAGGCAGAGCAAGCAGAAGCAATAGCAGCCAATGAAGATATTGATACCCTCATCGAACAGAAAGATTTCAATGCTCTCTATCAGATCGCTGCCGAACCTTTATCTGAATCTGACTATTTCAAGCTTGTCGGGATAGGCGACAAAGATATACATATCCAATTAGCACGAAATGAAAACATTACTGATGTAGTCGCTGAGCGGCTTATTGGGACTGTTTATCTCGCACACAAAGCATTGCTTCTCAATCCGATTGTCTCGGAAGAAGTCAAAGACAAACTGAAAGAACGCATCAAGGACAATCCAACGTATGCGAATCTACTGTAAGTAAGGAAAGAAAAATGGCAAAAGATAATCCAAAATTAGATCTGCATTATGAAGAAAAATCATCAGGATCGGTAATATGCCTTGGTATGGAGTTTGAAAATGATGAAGCAAGACGAGGTTACTTTAAAGAACAACTAAGGGAAAAACTCAAAGATCCTGACTTTCGCAATGTAGAAGGTTTCCCTATAGGTACCGATGGAGACATTCTTGAGCTTTCTGACCCTCCATACTATACTGCCTGTCCAAACCCTTGGATAGCTGAGTTTATTACTGAATGGGAAGCTGACAAACCTACAAAACCAGTTGATTATCACTACCATCGAGAACCTTTCGCTGCTGATGTTAGCGAAGGGAAAGGTGATCCTATTTATAATGCTCATACTTATCATACAAAAGTACCACATAAAGCAATTATGCGCTACATATTACATTATACCGAACCTGGTGATATTGTTTTTGATGGCTTTGCCGGAACAGGGATGACTGGGGTAGCTGCACAAATGTGTGGAGATAGGGATACAGTATCGTCTTTGGGTTACAAGGTTCAGGAAGATAATACTATTTTACAAGAACAGTATGATGAAGAAGGTAAAACAACTTGGGTACCATTCTCCAAACTAGGTATTCGACGTGCTATTATTAATGATCTTTCTCCCGTTGCTACTTTTATATCTTACAATTATAATACACCTATAGATATAAATAAATTTGAGAAAGAAGCTAAACGAATTCTTGAAGAAGTTGAAAATGAGTATGGCTGGATGTATGATACGATGCATACTGATGGTAGTATAGGAAAAATAAATTATACAGTTTGGTCAGATGTATTTATTTGCCCTGACTGTACACAAGAAGTGATCTTTTGGGAATCAGCAGTAGATGAAGATGCAGGTAAGGTCCTTGATCCCTTTCCTTGCCCTCATTGTAATGCAGAGCTTATTAAGCGCAAGCTTGACAGGGCTTGGACAACTATTTATGATTCATCAATTGATGAAACAATTAAGCAAGCTAAACAAATTCCAGTAAAAATCAATTATCTTGTTGGGAAAAAGCGTTACGACAAAATACCTGATAAGTTTGATCTTGAGGTAATAGAAAAAATTGATAAAAGCACAATACCATATTGGTTTCCTACAAACAGAATGATAGAAGGCAAAGAAACTCGTAGAAATGACAAAATAGGACTAACTCATGTCCATCATTTTTATAGTAAACGGAACCTATGGTTATTGGCAGCCATACGTCAGAGATGCAAATCTAAACAATCTCTATTAATGTTTAACTCTCAGCTAATAAACCTGAGTAGGTTAAATCGTTACAGACCAGGAGTTTCTTTCCCTTACAACCCATTGAGTGGTACATATTATGTTGGCTCTCAAATCTCTGAATCAAATATATTTATTGCATATGTAAATAAGTTAAAAAAGCTCATAACAGCTTTTAAATATATCGAGGTTCCTTCGCTAGTTTCAACACAATCCATGACAGAAGAAACAAATTTTTCTGCAGATTATATATTTACTGATCCTCCATTTGGAGCAAATTTAAACTATTCAGAACTCAGTTCGCTTTGGGAAGAGTGGTTGAGGGTAAAAACAAATAATAATACAGAAGCTATAGTAAACAGTTCTCAGAACAAAGGGTTAAACGAGTATAGAGACTTAATGGCAGCAAGCTTTAAAGAAGATTATAAAATTCTAAAGCCAGGACGATGGATGACTGTTGAGTTTTCCAATACAAAGGCCTCTGTATGGAACAGCATACAAACAGCACTTAATGATGCAGGATTTATTGTAGCGAATGTTTCAGCGCTAGATAAACAACAAGGAAGCTTTAAAGCTGTAACAACAAAGACAGCAGTAAAACAAGACCTTGTCATCTCTGTATATAAACCCAATGGTGGCTTTGAAGATCGTTTTCAGCAAGAAGCACAAACCGAAGATGGTGTTTGGGATTTTATTCGTACACATTTGAGCTATTTGCCCATTACAAAAGGATCTGTCGGGAAACTGGATATTATTCCTGAACGTGATTCACGGATTCTTTATGATCAGGTTATTTCTTATTATGTTCAAAAAGGTTATATGATACCCATCTCTTCACAAAATTTTCAACTAGGTTTAGCTCAACGCTTTGCAGAAAGAGATGGAATGTTCTTTTTGCCTGAACAAGTAGCTGAATATGACAAAAAAAAGATGCGAGTTAAAGATTTGGTACAAGTATCTCTCTTTGTCTCTGATGAGTCATCAGCCATTGCATGGCTTCGACAACAACTCAAGCAAAAACCACAAACCTTTCAAGACCTTAATCCACAGTTTATGCAAGAGACCAGTGGCTGGAGTAAGAATGAGAAGATGCTTGAACTTAGTACACTGCTCGAAGAGAACTTTCTAATGTATGATGGCACTACAAAGGTACCAGAACAAATTCATACCTACCTATCTTCTAATTGGAAAGATATGCGAAAGCTTGATAAGGAAGATCCGGGACTTATGGAGAAAGCCAACAACCGCTGGTACGTTCCAGACCCTAATAAAGCAGGTGACCTTGAAAAAGTTCGTGAAAAGTCACTATTAAAAGAGTTCGAGGCTTACAAAACAGAGAAGAAGAAACTCAAACTCTTTAGAATAGAAGCAGTAAGAGCAGGCTTTAAAAAAGCATGGCAAGAGAGAGACTACGGAACCATCATAGCCATATCCGAAAAGATACCAAATAATGTGCTGGAAGAAGATCCGAAATTGTTGATGTGGTATGATCAGTCGATTACGAGAAGAGGAGACTAACAGTGCGACTGAATAAGGTAAAAATAGAAAAATTCCGAGGAATAACTGAACTTGAAATAGAATTAGATAGAGAGATAACAGTTATTATTGGAGAAAACAACTGTGGTAAAACCTCTATTCTTGAGGCACTTCGATTTGGCTTAGATACTATCAAGTCAAACAAAACATGCAATTTTTCTCAATACGATTTTTATCGTGATAATGAACATCCGGATGTTGCATCAAGTGATCCAATTATTTTTACTTTTAGTTTTTTAGAATCCGAAGAACATTTATGGCCAGAATATATTACTCAAGCACTAAATGATGTAATTGTTGGAGCAGAGTACGGAGAAATTAAACTACGATTGACAGGAAAATATGATCTGGGGAATGCAGAACTCACTCAAGATTGGTCATTTCTTGATGCTGCTGATAATGAAATACCAAATAAACAAAATATGATTAAAGAATTGCGTAAACTACGTCCATTCTTTTTTCAAAGTGCTTTAAGGGCTGCTAAGGATGAATTTCATGGGCAGGCCACATACTGGTCATCGTTCATTAAAAATAAAGATATTGATGATTTAACAAAACAAGCATTGGAAGCAGAACTATTTACAGTAAATCAAAAGATTATAGATGCCCATTCAAGCTTTAATGATATTACAGATGAAGTAAAACGTATTTCTGACTTAGTTTCAGTAGGACATACCGAACCAGTCTCTGTTGATCCAATACCTTCGGATATATATAAATCACTTCGTTATACCGAAGTAAATCTGCTTACTAATTCTAATGCAAAAATTCCTATTCGCAGTCATGGGGAAGGTACACAAAGCCTTTCTGTACTTTTACTGTTTAGTGCATATCTAAAAAAACGTCTTCAAGCTGATACTGACCAACATGCTGAGGCTATTATTGCAATTGAAGAACCTGAAGCACACTTGCATCCAAATGCAACACGTGCAGTATGGCATCTACTAAAAGATCTTCCTGGTCAAAAAATTATAGCTACACATTCAGGAGACATATTGTCAGAAGTACCTGTTGAAAAATTAAGACGACTAAATCGAGAAGATACATCAATTAGTTGTCATTCTATTCCTGAAGGACTACTTACAAGTGAAGAGCTAAGAAAATTCAATCATCACGTTCGTAGAAATCGAGGGGAACTGTTATTTGCGAAATATTGGCTCTTGGTAGAAGGAGAAACAGATGTCTCTATTTTTACAGAGTGTGCAGATATATTAGGTATAAATCTTCATAGGCATGGGATAAGACTAGTTGAATGTAGTCAAGCAGGTGGTCCAGGAATTTTTATTAAAGTGGCAGATGCCCTTGGTATTAATTGGCACCTTATTGCTGATGCTGATGATGGTGGTCAGAAATATATTGATGCAGCTAAAGAACTTTTAGCTGATAGAGATGAAGCCAGGTATATATCAAAATTGACACATCCAAATATCGATATTCTTCTCTGTTGTAGTGGATATGGTCAGCCATATAGAGATGGTGTTGGAGCACAGAAAGTAGCAGAACTTACGGAAGAAGAAGGTACTTCAGAATACTGGCATCAGGTATATAAAATCATCAATAAGACTCGTGGCTTTTCTAAGCCTGCTGCTGCACTTGAATCCATATTTCTTATGAAAGAAATAGGTGCAGAAGGAGTACCTCCCGAAATAAAAGACATATTATCTAAGTTGACAGAAACAGTAGGGGACAATTAATGAATATTGTAATAAAAGATCTCAATGAAAACCAGCGTCAAGCAGTACAATGGGAAAATGGTCCTATATTAGTTTTGGCTGGACCTGGATCTGGTAAAACAGCTGTATTGACAATTCGAATAGCTAATTTGATTAAAAATAGTCTTGATGAGAATTTCCGAATTCTTGGTCTGACCTTTACTGTTAAGGCAGCGAATGAGATGCAAAATCGTATTCAGAATATCATAGGTGATGATAATCACAGGGTTCAGTTACGTACTTTTCATTCATTCTGTACTGATCTCTTGCGACAACATGGAAGCCATCTAGGTTTACAGCCAGACTTTTCTGTTATTACAGATGATAAAGATCGTGTTGCAATCCTCAAAGAACTACAAGATAAAAGTGAAATAGAAATAAGTAACCCAGAAGATGCCCTAAAAAAGATTGATATAATGTTCACTCGTGGTATTAATAGCAAGGAGTTATCGAAACATTTTAAGTCTGATCGTAAAGAACAATATGAAAGCTTAAAAGCCATATTTGATGGTTATATAAATGAACTTATTGAAGGCAATCAATTGGATTTTGGATCCATGTTGTACTTTTCAAGAAAACTTCTTGAGACTATGCCACGTGTTGCCAGACAAGTAAAGACGGTCTATAAATATATTTGTGTAGATGAGTTTCAAGATACAAATCTTGCACAATATAAAATCCTTAAACTTATTGCTGAACCAAAATCTGCAAATCTTTTTGTTGTTGCAGATGATGACCAAATTATTTTCCAGTGGAATGGTGCAGACCCTAAGAGGCTTGAAGAGCTTAAAAAGGATTACGAACCATATGTAGTTCAACTTCCAGAAAACTACCGTTGTCCAAAGGAAGTTGTAGAAATTGCCAATAAGCTTATTCAGCATAATAGTGACCGACTACAATCGAGAATTCCGGGAATATCCCATAATGAAATGACAGGAGCAGTACAAGTTGAAGCCTTTGATACTTTTGAAGATGAAATTCAAGGATTAATGGAAAAAGTTATGACTATTCCCAACAAACAACGTGACTCGTGCCTGGTCATTGCTCGTAGCAATAAGCTTCTCACTCAAGTAAAAGAAACGATGAAAGACAATGGAGTAATGGCAGAGATTGTCAGTAAGCAACAAGACTTTACAAGCCCATTGACACAGACTATTTACTTTTCTTTAAAACTTGCGAATACACCTAGTTCAAGAAGTATCCTAAATAAGCTCTGCTCTGTTGTGACAAAACTCAATGGCATAACTATATCTGCAGAAGATGTTTATACAAAGTCAAGTGTAGAAGAGATAACTGCACTTAGAGCATTTTTCATGTTGGCTACAGAAAGTGATATGCTACAACCATTTTGTGAAATAGGTGAAAAGGAATTGTGTGATACATTGAATTTTAGATCATTTATAGATCAGTCTTTCGAGTATTTTGACTCATTAAATATGCAGGAAGACGATGACGACCTCTATCCAGACTATGGTGAGGACAAAGAAAATTGGTATCGTATTTCAAATCAAATTATACGAGAGTATGGAGATTCAGTTGCACTTCATATATTTCTTCAAGAGATGGATTTGTCACCAAAATCAAAAGCTCTTTCAAGAGATTGTGTGAGATTACAAACGGTACATACAGCCAAAGGAATGGAATTTGAAAATGTCTATATTGTAGGATTGGTAGAGGAGCAGTTCCCAACCTATTTCGCAATCAAAAACGGTAAAAAGTCAATTCAAGAAGAGCGAAGAAACTGCTTTGTTGCAATTACCAGGTCTTCAAAGAATTTGTATTTAAGTTATGCTAAAAAATATTTTGGGTGGAATAAGAAACCATCCAGATTCCTAAGAGAGATGGGACTAATTGGTGAATAGTAATTGGCAATACAGCACAACCTACAATAGCCCTTGCAAAATACTGGATACACAAACTCTATGGGGTCAAACCATTTGCCATATTTGGCTACCAGATAGTGATACTGTTGTTAAAGTACCGTGTGATAGCCTTAGAGACCTTGAGATAGATATAGATGCAGAAAAAGAAGTTAGCAAGATCCTCTACATCTCTTCGGCAGCCAAGATCGCACAGGCTGTAGAAAATAGCGGTGATCTCAATGATGACCAGGTACTTCTTGCGCCTATTGAGTCTAATGTTATTCTCCTTCCTCATCAAGTTTCAGCACTCAAAAAAGCGATCTCCAAAGAGCAGGTTCGTTATCTTGTTGCAGATGAAGTTGGACTTGGAAAAACCATAGAAGCCGGTCTTATCCTTCGTGAGCTAAAGCTAAGAGGTCTTGTTCGCCGTATACTTGTCATCGCACCAAAAAGCATAGCAACACAGTGGGTCAGTGAGATGAAGACACATTTTAATGAAGAGTTTCAGCTGGTCTTAGGTGAGGACATCCGCTCACTTAAGCGCATTGCGTCTGCCCATGGATCGCATAGTCCAAATCCCTGGTCTGTATTTGATCAAGTCATTGTCACACTGGACTCTGTTAAACCACTAGATAAACGACGAGGATGGAGTGACGAAAGAATCGCTGCTTACAATGCTGATCGTTATGAAGATCTGATAACTGCTGGTTGGGATCTCGTGATCGTAGATGAAGCACATCGTCTAGGAGGCAGTAGCGAACAGGTAGCTCGTCACAAACTAGGTCGAGGTCTTGCAGAAGCAGCGCCCTATATGTTACTGCTTTCAGCGACACCACATCAAGGGAAGAGAGATGCCTTTTACCGATTGATGAGCCTGCTCGATAGTGAAACATTTTTGGATGAAGAGAGCATCACAAAAGAGAGAGTAGCTGAATACACCATAAGAACAGAGAAGCGAAAAGCCATTGATGGTGACGGAAATCCACTCTTTAAGCCAAGGGTTACACAAATGCTTCCTGTGAAATGGCAGGCAAAACAAGCTTTGCAAAAAGAGTTGTATGAAGCTGTGACTGAGTATATTCGACTAGGCTACAATCAAGCCATCATAGACAAGAAACGACATATCGGGTTTCTCATGGTTTTGATGCAAAGATTAGTTGTTTCCAGTACGCGAGCGATCAGAACTACTTTGCAGCGTAGACTTGAAGCATTAACTTCTGATAGTGTTGAGGGGATTGAACGTATAAATGTATCTGATGAAGAGTTTTATGATATGGATGGACAAGAACAGCTTGATGAACTCTTGCAGTCACATATGCAAGCAGTCAAGCATGAAGTAAGTGAAGTAGAAAGCCTGCTTGAACTAGCCAAACAATGTGAAGCATCAGGAATAGATGCCAAAGCAGAAGCACTCATAGAAACGATCTTTGATCTTCAAAAAGAGGAGAATGATCCAGAACTGAAGATCCTGATCTTTACAGAATTTGTACCAACACAAAAGATGCTTATAGAGCTGCTTGAATCACGAGGTATCTCTGTGGCTTATCTCAATGGCTCTATGAGTATGGAAGAGCGTCAAGCTTCACAAAATGCATTTGCCGATAAGACAAGAGTGCTTGTCTCAACCGATGCCGGAGGTGAAGGACTTAACTTACAGTTTTGTCATGTTGTTATAAATTATGATATTCCCTGGAACCCTATGCGTCTTGAACAGCGCATCGGACGAGTCGACCGTATTGGTCAAGCGCATATCGTTAGAGCCATTAACTTTGTATTTGAAGAGAGTGTAGAGTTTCGTGTCCTTGAGGTACTCGAAGAGAAGTTGAAGATCATTTATGATGAATTTGGTATTGACAAAACAGGGGATGTACTGGACTCTGCACAGGCTGGTGAGATATTTGAAGAGATATTTACTTCTGCCATCCTTGATCCGGATGCTATTGAGCAAACTGTAGAGTCAAACCTAATCCAGATGAAACATGATATTGAAGCGATCCGTAACGAGTCTGAGATCTATACTATTTCAGATGAACATGATCCAAGTGCAGTTAAAAAATTAAGAACCCATCCACTTCCTCACTGGGTAGAACGCATGACAACTTCCTATATTGAAGCCTATGGTGGACAAGTCACACGAAAACAGCATTGGTGGGAGCTGAAGTGGCCAGATGATACTTTACATAAAAAAGTTGTCTTCAATATTCAAGATGCCTTTCACTATAATAATACCAATTTCCTCAACCTTGAAAATGATAAATTGCGTGGGCTGACAAAAAACTTACCTCAAGTCACCGATAGTCAACTTATCCCTATAGTACAAATAGAGGATTTACCTCATAACATTTCCGGCTATTGGGGACTGTATGAAATCGATTTAAAAACCAACCTCTTTTCTTCTAAATATGTCAGAGTTTCTTCAACAAAAAGGGACTTTATAACACTGTTTATTTCCGATGAAGGCAAACTATTCTTACCAACGGCACGACACATTTGGGATGTGCTTCAGACTGCAAGCGTAAAGATGATAGGTTCCATTACAGATGACGAAACAGAATTGATTCATGCCAATGTTCTTAGTGAGGCCAAAGAAGTGGGATATGATACCTATAAAACACTCCAGAGCCATCATTTGAATGCGTTAGAGAAAGAGAAAGATCGAGGAGATCATGCTTTTCAAACACGACAGAAAGCCATTATGAAACTGGGACTGGAAGAGGTAAAGAATTACCGGCTTAAAAAGCTTGATAACGAAAAAAAGATATGGGAAGATGAACTCAATGCGTTAAGACAGATTGTCCCTGACATTAAGCCTTTGATCATTATGAAAATTGAAGCTGGAGTTGCAAATGCGTAATTGGCGAGAAGAAATATTGGCGGAGTTGGTACCGGAGGTTAATAAACTCACATTTGTTTCCGACCCTGACTATCTTCTTTCTGAAGAGAAGTTGCAAATTGCACTTCAAGAGAGAGGATTTGACCTGCTTGAGTATGAAGGAGCTACTGAGTTTAGATATACCTATGAATCCCAATATCGAGATCCTGACAGCAATGAGTTGATCGTTTTGGTACATCAAGAAGAGTTAGATGATTTACCATTTGATATATTACAGCAATCACGACATCTGTCTTTTAATCTTGGAGCACTCTTTCCTCGGCTAAGCTACCCTATTGTAAACCAGTTGGATAAGAGATATTTTGACAAACTTTACAATGTACAAGAAAAACAAAGCAGTGGTGTCATGGGGGATAAAAAAACAATGGATTTTATCTTACGTCATATATTTGAGATTACTACGGGGCTGATACAAGATAAAGTGAGCTTATTGAAATGTCTGCTGTGTTGTCATTACAGTCATCTTGATATTCCAGATGAGTTACAAAAGTACCTCATTAGAGAACTTCAAAAAAACCCCGAGCTCAAAGAATGGCCTTTGGAGATGATCATCGGTGATACAGAAAGATTTTATAGTTTCCTGCAAGATGAATGGCCACATTACCTCGATGAGATCAGCAATGGGAAAGTCAAAGAGAAAACACCTGTATCTTATGGCGGAAAAGATTCAAAAGAAGTACCTTTTGGACATGATGATATTTTAGTGTATATTGACAATCTTTTTGTAGAGGGTAAGCTTCGACCAATCACAATGCCGGGGATGAATTTAAGCAGATCAGACTGGGCTCGCTGTGGCATAAGGGATGAAGATAATGCTGAACGTACTGATCGTCTGTATACGCTGCTGGAAAAAGAGTTGCCTGGAATAGAGTCAAGCTATGATGAATGGCTCTCCTATGCATCAAAATGGGCAAATCTAAGTGCCATGATCCATACAGAGGTCAATAGTGACAAGAGACGTTACAGGGAGTTCTCAAACAAATTAAACAGAGTATTTTCTGACTGGCTTGATAAACACTATATGAGTTTGACAAATATACCACCTATGCATACCGCAATGGTACATCATATTCCAAGACGATTATCACGTGAGCTTGAAAATGACAATAATGCTAAAATAGCACTCATAGTTGCAGACGGTTTAGCGATGGATCAATGGGTGACAATACGTAATGTATTGGAGGAAAGACGTTCTGACTTAGTTATCCGGGAGGGAGCATCCTTTGCCTGGGTACCAACATTGACTTCGGTATCGAGACAGGCGATCTTTTCAGGAAAAATACCTAAGTATTTTCCTGATAGTATCAACACTACAAGTAAAGAACCAAAACTTTGGCAGCAATTTTGGGAAGATCACAACTTGACAAAAATGCAGATAGAGTACAAGAAAAGTCTTGGTAAAGGTGATGTTAGCTCTGACTTGGATGAGTTGATTAGACCAGGAAAAACAAAAGCCCTTGGACTTGTTATTAATACAGTAGATGATATTATGCATGGTATGGAGTTGGGTGCTGCAGGTATGCATAACCAAGTAAAACAGTGGGTAGAGCAAGGTTATTTGGAGAGTATGGTAGATGGACTTTTAGATCGAGGTTTTGAAGTGTGGCTGACTTCAGACCACGGGAATATCGAATGTCAGGGAAAAGGAAGACCTTCAGAAGGTGCAATTGCTGAGACACGTGGAGAGCGTGTTCGCATTTATCCGACCAAAGAGTTACGTGATCGGGTAGGAGATCAGTTCTCTTTTTCAAAACCATGGAATTCAGCTGCGTTACCGTCTGAGTATTTTCCTCTGATAGCAGAACAAGATTATGCATTTATTCGAGAAGGCGACAGTGTTGTTGGGCATGGTGGCACATCGATCGAAGAAGTTATCGTACCATTTATAAAATTTGAGCGGAGAACACATTGAGTAAACGACATGAAACAATAGGCATCAAACAGGCGATTAGAACTGAATGGCTGGACAAGGCTGTCAATCTTCTACTGTCAGGCTTGGATGCGAAATCAATTAGAGCGGAGCTCCATGAGTATCTATCTGAGCGTAAAGGTGATGGATCAGTAGGAGAGAGAAGCAAGAATACCCGTTCCTTTGCCGTCAATAACATCATGAATATATGGGTGACACCGGCAAAAGAGATCTTACCGCTTAGAGATGATGCGCTTAGTCTTATAAAAGACAAACCTGATCTGGCTAACGTAATGCATTGGGCAATGCTATGCGCAGCTTACCCGTTTTGGTATAACACGGCTGTTCAAACAGGAAGACTGCTCAATTTACAAGACCAGGTGACACAAAAACAGATCATCTCTAGGCTCAAAGAGCACTATGGTGACCGTGACACCATTGGACGATATGCGAAGTATGTTATTAGAGCGTTTGTCTATTGGGGAGTTCTAAAAGAGACTGATGATAAGGGATGCTATGCACAGGGTAATACCAAAGAGGTAATGGATGATGATGCAATAGCTTTGTTATGCGAGGCTACACTATTGGCAACAAGGGAAGGAAAAAGTACAGTAGGAGACTTTGTAAATTCACCTGCATTGCTACCATTTCGTTTATCTATTGTAACTCCTGCAATACTTGTAAATCACAACCTAAGATTAAATTTGTCATCATATAGTGCTGGGGATGAATATATTTTTATTGAAAATTGATTATTGGTAATGAGTATATATTTTGAAAAAAGGAAGATAGATTATGGGAACAATATTTACTTATTGTACGGGCTATAAGTGTATTGAAAAAGAAGAGTGCCTTCGCTGGCATAAGCATAAAGAGCTCATGGACAATAAAGCTGATACAAGAAGAGAGAACTATGTTAACTCAGAGTTGTGTGCTAAGCATAATCATAACAATTTTATTCCAAAATCAGTGTATGGCTCCGATGAAAAATGATTCAGATATAGAATTTTACAGAGGAGATGCAGCATATTCTGTACTTAAGCGTTTTGAGTTTAGTGAAGATGAGGAAAAGATAATATATGCTGCCATTCGTACAGCAAAAAGCTCTAACCCAAAAATACAACTTATTGATCAATCCGATAAACTACTTAAAGAGGTAGCTAAAGAAAGAGATCCTCTCTTCCTCAATGAAGATAAAAGTGATACAGCTACAATGCTTGCAAAAGCACAGGCAGAATACTCTCTTCAGGGGGCAAGCAAAAAACTAAAACACGATGATCGTGAAGGAAATCGTATTATGCTCTTTGTTGCCGGAATGGCTGTATTGGCTTTCCTTACAATCCAACTTACCAAATCTTATCAGGCTGACTGGTATGATACAGACTATGGGATACATACATATAGTGAAGCAAAACAGATATGCAAAAGCCATAGAGATACACTTCCAACTGTTGTACAGATGAATGAAGTGTATGACCAGTCCAATATCTTTACCCGTATCTCTGAATATATTGTAAATAAGCCCTATTGGGTAGAAAATGGCGACAAGCCAATGATTTACAAGATAAGAGATACCGAAGAGACAGAATCTACCGACAATGATCTGTATGAAGTTAAATGTATTGATAGTGCAAACTCTATTTTTTAAACGTAAGCTAAAAAAAATCAGACTATTTTACACCCCGAAGGGTGTATCTTTATATAATCACTGGCAAAACTTTTGTTGTAAAAGTGGTAAGTATCTGCAAAATCAGAGAGGCTAACTTAACAAGAAGGATGATGATACCCTCAATAGCAATCATAGGGAATCCTTCATCACAACTTCTTCGATACAGATATGGGCTTCATCACCACTATCCAAATAAGCATCGGATCGATAATACCCTTGCATCTCATCAAAGGTTTCTAGTTGGTGTTTTCCAAAAGAAGCGATTCCCTCCTTTTTGTACCACTCGCTTGAAAGTTGTACAGCTCTAGCCTCTGCTTCCTCCCGTGACTTGAATGCTTCTGTGCTGAGTATCCGGTTGTCGTAGAGGATCATAACGATATATAGTGTTCTCATGCTGCCTCCTGACTATGCTTTGGCATATACCAGATCTTACGAGATGAATCCCAAAAGAATCCACAAGCTTTTATACTGTCTTTCTTATTGAAAATATCCTCACCGACGATTACAAAGTTGTTACCCTGTTCAAGTACCTGTAAACCTAAGTTGTAAAGTGATGTAAACTCATACTGTACCTGTGGTGACTGTCGCTGTACTTGAGGTGGAGTAGGTTTACTGCTTGGTATCTGTGGTGAAGTTTGTGGCTGATTTTGATGATTACGGCTCTTGTCGTAAAGACTGTTACCGAATTGATTCCCGAAGCTTCTCATGGCTCGCTTGATTGAGTCAGTAACGGCTTCTTTTGCTCCACCCTCATGTGCATCAGCCAACATCTTAGCTATACCCGTACCAAATCCGACATCTTCTTTTGAGATATGCTTACTATGGTCTAAGCTGTAAACTGTGAGCTTGACAATAGCTTTGTAGCAGATAACAACATTCTGATTGCTGTTTGTCTCTTGCGATACCTGGTCTAAACTTGTAATATTGTAAGACCAATTGCCGTGACCGAACACCTTGTTGGCTGTTTCTATGAGATCAAACCCCTCAAGGTATGAGAGGTTGATATTTCCTTTGGTGCGACTCTTGATACGGCTTGGTTCTATATCGTGCTTCAAAACTTGAATTTGTTTATCTACGAACATAATAAATCTCCTTTCTTATGCTACATGTTCTAGCAACTCAGTTGCTTCATTGTTGACACTGTTCCGTTTCGCATTTATTTTGATACGGGCAGGCACCTCTTCTGTAACGATACTGACTTCTACGAACTTATCGATCTCATCCATACCTTCTATGGTGGACATAGCATCGGCTACTGCCTTTTCATCAAGAATAACTTTTACATAGCCAAGAGCTTTTAGTGCATCTGCATCAGTGATGACAAGTTTGTCTGTGGTTTTGATCTTGGATGGGGTAATGGTTAGTGATGAAATAGCTGTTCCATCTATACGATCTATACCGTACTCGGTTAGTACGGATGCTGTAGCTTCTTGTGCGATAGTCTTAGCTTCAGCCAATGTTTTCTTTAGCTGTTGCAGTTCTTTGATGTCTGAAGAGAGGTAATCTATCTTGTTCTGTAGTTCTTGGAAGGACAAACCAATGTAGTCTGCTTTGACATGGTATGGCTTATCGCTTTCTAGTATCTCACGGACATAGTTCTTGAAGTAGTCTTTTTTAGCTGTAGGCTTAAGATGTTCTATCTCTGTCTGTAAGCGATAATTAGTGGTCTTCATGATGCTTCCTTTGTCTTGGTATAGGTATGATGATTGATGACTGTCTCAATGCCTTGCAGGGTTCTTATTACGGATGATACTTCTCTACGAATTGTAGTTAACACATCATCATTGATTTCTGTCTGTTCTGCGGCTTGTTGGTCAAGTGCTTCTAATACTTCATTGCTGTAAGATTCCAGAAGAAACCTCATATTATGCAAAGTGCTGTTGTTGATTTCTTTGAGCTGTTTTTGTAGTTTTGTGTTCATTATTTACCTTTGTGTGATTTGTTTTAGATCAATCCCTCATCTTGAAAGCTGTAGTAGCCGTCAGGAGTAAGAATGATATGATCGACAATATTGATACCGATCAGTTTCCCTGCCTCTTTGAGCCTTGTTGTGACTTGTGTATCTGCTCTTGAAGGTGAGAGTTGTCCCGATGGATGATTGTGTGCAATGATGATCGCTGCGGCTTTGTCCTGAATTGCTTTGTAGAATATTTCTCTTGGATGTACTAAACTTTGATTAAGTGTGCCGATGCTGATGATGTGGGTATTAATCACTCTGCTCGCACCATCCAAGGTGATGGCAATAAAGTGTTCTCTATCGAGATGATGATACTCATACAGATGTTTATAGGCTCTACTTGCAGTTGTGATCACAGGATTAGCTTTGATACGATGATACTGTAACCTCTCCTCTCTAATTTTACTTCCGCTATGTCTATGACGGTAACGGTATGTGGATTTGAGTTTCATATCAGGCTGCCATTGTTAGTGCAGGATTTTTGATGGATGCTATACGCTCTGCAATATTCCATAGCCCTTGGTTCACATCTACATCTTTAGCTATGGAGGTAATTTCTCTACTGGTGAAGCGTCTTCCCGTTTCTTTGTTCTGACCGGATACATTGCCTCTAAGCAAGTTCTCTTGTATTACATTCAAGACCGTGTACAAATCATCATGTTCATCTTCTTTTCTGTGAGGCAGTAGTAGATCATTATAATCTACCTCTAAATGTTTTTCAAATCTAAGTGGTATGGCTGCTTTAGCAAAGGAACGCTTCTCTGCATCTTGTAGCTTTACGGATTCAAAAGAGTGTATCTTCTGTTCAAGTAGAGGTTTGATATCTGTAATACGTTCTACTGCATTGGCTACATCATTCTCTCTTTCTCCGATATGTTTTATTTTATACGATTCAAAAATACTCTCGGCAATCACAAGACCATTGGCACAAACAAACCTGTAGATACCTGCACTGATACTAAATGCTGTACTTCTGTCGTGAGAGTTGAACAGTAAAAGTTCTACTGAATTGTCTTTGGGATTCAACAGGTCATCAAAATGTCTAAATCTAACCAGGTGTTTTTGGTAACCTTCTTTGTCAAGGTCTCTAACATTGGCTTCCTGTACTGATACTGGATGCCATCCGTATTCTGTAATCTTTGTAATTACATCGATTGTAGGAATGAAGTGGTATTTGTCTGATACTTCAAAATGGGGTTCTTCTGTGAAGAGAGCTGGGGCTTGATTCATTAGTTCTGTATGGGTTAAGGGGTTAATTGCTGACATAGGTATCTCCTTGTAATGTTAGCTATGATGTTAAGAGTTCTAGGAACTAAGCGGCTGTTGGTGTAGGGTTATAATCTGGGTTATTCACAGATTGTTGGTGTAGTTGCATCAGTAGTGGATGCAAAAGATATAAGTAATACATAAGGTATTCCTGTTGATCTGCCTATAGGTAACGACAAGTGGAATGTGATTTGTGGTTTTTATGGGCAGAAGTGTGAGATTTGAGGGATAAGTGTCCCTACATAGTATATACCAGGTTTTTAGTGGAAATTCCATCGTTGTAATTTATTGTTTATGCAATAAAAAAATTGTCTGATCACTTTAGATTTGTTATTAAAGAATGAATACTTCTGTAAATATAAGATCATCTCTAAAACTTGTAATGCTAAATACCATATACTACAGAACATAAAGGAACATCATTATGCAAGAATCTTTACTCTCTCATATTGCAAGTAATTTTATATCACAGTATGAAAATGTGGCTAACAGTAGTGTGTCGTATCTTCTCAATAAGTATCCAGCAGCTCGAAAAGTCTTAAAAGAACTCTTGAATATGAGCAGTGTACCAACACACTATATTACAGAATTGTCTACTAAAACAAATGGTAGACCAGATATAACTGGATTAGATGATACTGGTAACAAGATTGTGATCATAGAAGGAAAGTTCTGGGCAAACTTGACAGATAATCAGCCTGAGAATTATCTTGATGAGTTGTCTGTAGGTGGTGTCTTGCTCTTTCTTGTGCCAGATAAGCGTTTAAAGTCTTTAGTGGTAGAAATTGAAAAGCGACTCAATGGTAGAAATGAGAGAATAGCAATAAGGTCATGGTCTGCGTTTCTTGAGTTGGTAGAGATTGAAAACAATAAAAACCATGATAGCCAACTAGCTTCGGACTTAATGCAACTAAGTGAGCTTTGTAAAAAAATGGATGCAGAGGGAATGCCACCTTTAAGTATGTCTGATCTTGATCCTATGAACGGAAGACTTGCTTATCAGTTTGCAGATATAGTAGATGAATGCAATGGTAGAATTCGACTTTGGGATCATTCGGATTTCACGGGACTGAAGACACAAAGCTCTAAATATGGACATGGTTTTTACTTTAAAGCTTATGATTTAGCTTGCTACCTGTATTTTTCAAGTTATAATTGGTTTACAAAAGAAGCACATACTCCCACATGGCTGTCAATTCAAGATAGCAATTGGAAGAAAGATGATAGGTTCTATTATGCTATAAATAGTGATGATGCATACAACGAAAAAGATCATACCTTGTATGCGATTCAGTTGAGACCAGGTATGGATAAAAATGATATAGTAGACCATATTGTAAATGAAGTGAATATGGTTCTATTACATATAAAAGATAATCTAAAGTAGTGTTATGGAATTTTCTGCTGATGTAAAAAAATTTATAGAAGAATGTGAATGGACATTTGCTAAGACATATGCAAGTACCTGGCCACATGAATATATTGTGCAAGAAAAAGTTGATAATGAGTTATATGTAAAGTTAGCAGAACAAATTGATACCTATGGGCACAAAGAGAATTTTTATTCAACACAAATGATCTACTTTAATTTTGACGGTAGAACGTATTGGCATATGGAGAATATTATTAATCGTTGTGATGAAAATGAAACATATGAGAGAAGAGAACAAGATGGAAGGTTGCCAAGGGAGTAGCAGTATTGTGTGGAAGAGTGGATAGGAGCTTTTTACAGTTTTGGAGAGTTTTTGGCCTTATGCTCTACAAAGTCACTGCGAAGCATATTGATAGCAGTAGAGTGAATGGCTGAGGCTTCCATGGATGAGACTATACCTTCCAGTTTTCCTATATGTTTATCCATATGCTCAAAGAATGTTTTTTCAAGACTATGATACTCCCCTGCAATTGCTTCTGCTGATAAAAGTGTTGTAGTGTGATCTAGCTGTTTGTGTATTGCGGATACTCTTTTTGCATAGTGATTGTATTTCTCTATACTATGAAGTGAATAGATTGTCTCACCCGTAGCTGTTGGGATGATAAGTGATTTAAACTTGTTAATGTCAAGCATAGTATTCTTTCCATTTTTGCCTATCATACTTGATTCAATATAGCTCTTAATGAAAGGCTGATTGAGACAGGAAAAGAAATATCTTCCCAGCTCTACACTTCCACTACGAATAATGATGAGACTTGGATTAGGCATCAAAGGATGTGCTGATTCAATATAAAGACCAAGGTGAATCTTTTTAGAACGGTAGGGAAGGATTATATCGCCGGGTCGAAGATAGAGTTTCTCAAAGGCTACAGCGTTTGCACTCTCCTTTAGATTTTCATTCTGATCGATGATAAGCTCTCCATCTTCAGCGATATTAGATGCGCCAACCTCGTAATAGGCTATTTTTTCCTGTGTTCTGACTCTTACCGGGTATGATTTAAAAATTTCTGCCTGATCTCCGATCGCCGATACATAGGGGAAGAACTGTTCCATTGCCCTCTCATACGCCATTTGCTCCATAATCTACCCTTCACATTCATCTATTCTTCTGATACAATTATAGCAAGATAACATAATGTTAGCTATAGTTTAAAGGGAAGATGATGGCATCGCTTACACAGAAGCAGATACAGTTTTGCGAAAAGTATGTTACAAGCCGTGATGCCAAAAATGCTGCCCTTGAAGCTGGGTACTCTGAAACCTATGCTAATGGAAAAGCCTACCTTCTTCTTAAAGATGAAAGAGTGTTGGAAAAGATCACAGAGCTGGAGAAGAACTTCTTTAGTGATAGATTTGCCAAACTTGCTACTGCTTCAATGGATGTACTTGAAGAGATAATATTGGAGAATTACGAGGATCGTACAAGACTTGCAGCCATCAAAGAAGTCTTTAAGTTCTACGAGTTGGAGAAAAAGTTGGGTGTAGACACAAAGAAAGAAGCAGCAAGTAACTATAACGGTGTGAACATTGTATTCAATGAGATAGCTAGTAGAAAAGAAGAGGTGCCAGATGAGTAAGACAGAAAAGAAAGAACACTTCCTTACATTAATTGATTATCAACGAAAATTTATTCAATCACTCAGAAAGATCGTTGCTCTTATCGGTGGTACAGGTTGTGGTAAGACGTTCTTACTTCCTATTGTTCTTATTTATAAAGCAAGAATACTTTACGCTGCTGGCAATAAAAGAGTTGAAATAATAGTCATGGCACCCACGCATAAAATGTTATTGAGAAACCCACTAAAATATATCATTGCGCAATTCAATGAGTTAGGCTTGGAGTACAAGCTCAACAAGTCGGAGATGACCATTGAGTTCGCTTACGGGTTCATTTATCTAATAAGTGGAGAAAGTTATGAGTCGATGCAAGGCATACATTCAGACTTGATAATACTCGACGAAGCAGGGTTAATGAGCAAGCCTGTTCTTGATACAGCACTGCAAAGAGTAGCGTTTAAGAATGGTCAACTTTTAATACTCTCTACACCTTATAACTCAAACCATTGGCTAAAGACCGAGATTTACGATGAACACCTCAAGGGAAATCCCAATATAGAAGTATTCAACCCTAAGTCAAGTGATAATCCTTTTTATCCACTCTCTGAAATAGTTAGGGCAAGAAAGGTGCTACCAGGATGGAAGTTTACGATGTTCTTTGAGGCAAGGTTTACACGACCTGCTGGCTTGGTATTTGAAAGTGTAGAATTTATTGAGCCGTTCCAGTTACCATATGGTCTAATCTACTTTAGAGGGCTTGACTTTGGTTTTAATAATCCTAATGCAGTGGTACAGCTTGCATTAGATCCAAATAAAGATGTAGTTTATGTTATAGCGGAGTGGAAAAAAAGTAAAACAAATATTGATGATCTAGAAATAATACTCAAGAATGGTCATGGAATGGTTTACGCAGATCCTGCCGGTAAAGATGCGTTAGAGACATTGAGATCACGAGGAGTTCCTATGACGGAAGCAAAGAAGAATGTAATTGCAGGGATCTCTATGCTGGACGGTATGTTCCGTGCAAAAAAATTGTTGGTGTTTGCCAATCTCCCACAACTCAAGGACGAACTATCGACCTACCAGTGGGATATTGATAAATCCGAGCGATTGCTCGACAGACCCGTCAAAGAGAATGACCACCTGCTAGATGCACTGAGATACGCTGTTTTCAGTTATGAGAATGGTTACAGGTTTAAGGCCTTCATGGACTCATGGATGGCCTTGAACGATCACAGTGATAATACTGGGTGGTAGGTTCTTGGTGGGTCAAAAAAATTTAAAGGATAGTATTATGTTATTAAATAAAAATCTCAATTTAATTGAGTACAACAAGTTTCGCCAGAAAATGACGCTGATGGATACAGTAGTGATCGAAGATCTTTATAGCTTCTACCATGGGTGTGATCAGGCACCGTATGACTATTACAATGCTGATTATCTGGTATCGCCGAATAGCCCAGAACACCGTGAATACTTTAGTAAGGTAAAGCCACTAGTAGTTGAACTGTACGATCTGTGGTATCCAAAACTGATGGATACTATTATCGAAGATGAACGAGATTTACACAATCTTAAACTTATTGGCAAAAATATAAACGATGCTAAAGATATGGTTGACCTGGTGTGGGGTGCTATGCAGCTACGGAGTGCGGTAAGTGCTTACTTGGGTCATTTACGATCTGCTTCATACTATGCATAGATGCTAAAGGTAAATAGATTACTATTTGTGTACAGATAATACAAAAAATTAGTATTATCTGTGATATATGGATAAATATACTATACTTTTCTCATGAATATAATAGAAATAAGAAAACATATACCTATGGTGGTCTTTACTCATAAGATATTAGAAAGTATATTAATTGATCAAGTGAGTAATATCAATGCCAAAATTGCATATATGGTAAAGAAAGGTGAACTGATTCGCTTAAAGAAAGGCGTATATATTTTTGGAGAAGACTATCAAACAACTTCTCCCGATACAATAAATATTGCTAATACACTTTATGCACCTTCTTACGTATCATTTGACTATGCATTGTCCTATTATGGACTTATCCCTGAACGTGTGCATGAAATAACTTCTGCTACGATGCGTATGAAAAAAGAGTTTGATACCCCATTGGGTAGGTTTACTTACAAGCCTGTACCTCTACAGGCATATGCTTTAGGTGTCGATTGGCTCTATGATGATATACATGGTGGAAAGCTCATAGCTACTTCAGAAAAATCCCTATGTGATAAGATACGCTCTGATAGAGGTATCGGAAGATTGTCACAGCAAAAGCTAAGAGACTACCTTGAGTTTGATCTGCGTATAGATATGGACTTGCTTTATACTTTAGATACAACGCTTATCTTAGCCATAGCAACAGCATACAAATCATCGAACTTAAAAAACTTAAGTAAGATCATAAGCAAAAGAAAGAAAATTGTTGATTCATAATGATACATTTCTGCAAAAGAATAATTTTCTAAAAAAAGTATATAATACATACTATTCAAATGATGCATAAAACAGTAGTACAATATCTTGTTGCGGTAAAGGTTGCGGTAATGATAAGAGTCGAACAGCAAAGAATCCCTATGTGTAGGCTACATATCGAATAGTTTGAACTCCCCTCTCCCGGCCACTACTCAATCAAAAATTTATCTATTAGTCACAAATTTTTAAAATACACG
>DQSX01000079.1 GCA_015663065.1 Sulfurovum sp. | reverse complement strand
CGATAGGTGCAAAATAGAAGAGTCCCCACATACCATAAATAATGCTTGGGATAGCTGCTAAAAGCTCAATGGCAATTGAAAAAGGTTTGACTATTTTATCGTGAGCGATCTCTGTCAGGAAAATGGCAATACCCATGGCTAAAGGTGTAGCAATGGTCATGGCAATGAGTGTGCTGAGCAAGGTACCGATGATGGGTATATACCCACCAAAAATACCGCCCTCGTCATCTTCATCCGCTTCCCATTCTTCTATAAAGAGAAAGTCAAATCCAAATTCATGCATGGCTTCCTGTGCATAGGTAAAAAGTACAGCAAAGATCCCGACAAGCAGAAAAAACGAGAGTGTTGCTGAGAAGAAGGAAAGATTCCTAAAAAGATTAGCGCCCATTTATTTTATCTTTTTAGCTTCCCAGTATTTTCTAATCTCATCTTTTGTAGATGCAGGAAGAGGAACATATCCAAGGTCTGCTGCTGCTTTGTCACCGTTAGTGTACGCCCAGTCGATGAATGCTGTTACTTTTTTGTTCATCTCTGTTTTCTCTGTTGGAAGCAAGATGAAGGTTGCTGCAACGATCGGGTATGAAGTTGCTCCTGCAGGATCACCGATAACAGCATAAAAGTCATTTTCCGCTGTCCATGTTGCATATTTTGCAGCATCTTGGAATGATGGAACAGTAGGGTTAATGAATAACCCCTCTTTGTTCTCCACCTGAGCAGCTGGAAGACCTAACTTGATCTTGTAAGAGTACTCAATGTAACCGATAGAGTTTTTGATCTGTTGGATGTTTGCTGATACACCTGAGTTAGATTTACCTGCTACTACTTTCGCTGCTTTCCAAGTTGGTTTTTTACTTACTTTAAAGTCTGGGTTGATCTTATTTAGGAAATATGTAAAATTAAATGTTGTTCCGGATTTGTCTGCTCTCACACAAGTAGTGATAGGCTCATGTGGAAGTTTAAGACCTGCATTATCTTTAGTAATAAGTGCATCATCCCAGTGTGTTGCCTTACCTGTAAAGATCGCATCAATAGCTGCACGGCTTAATTTAAGTTCACCGTCTTTTATACCCTCAAGATTATATGAAAGTACGATAGACCCTATAACAGATGGGAACATATAAAGTTTTGCTTTTGCAAGCTTATCCGCTTTAAGTGGTTTGTCAGAACCTGCAAAATCAACCATTCTTTTTTTGATAGATTTGATACCATCACCGGAACCTGTTGGTGTATAGTTCACCTTGTTGCCTGTGGCTGCAAAGTACTCAGATGTCCATGCTTTAT
Organism: Sulfurovum sp.; assembly: GCA_015663065.1. Classification (GTDB taxonomy): domain Bacteria; phylum Campylobacterota; class Campylobacteria; order Campylobacterales; family Sulfurovaceae; genus Sulfurovum. The sequence goes on along the minus strand of DQSX01000079.1, from coordinate 2,033 downwards.
AGACCGGTCCTGGAAAAGAGGCACCTCTTCCTTTTATGTCAGCTGCGTTAAGTGCCGTAAACGCCAAAGAAGCGGCCAAAGTGCTTGTGATGATTTTTTTGATTGTCATTGTATTCCTTCGTATCTTATGATGAATTTCGGAAGTATAAAACAATTTGGAAACATTTTAGTGACAATTGATTACATCCCTATATACCGTTTTCTTTTTGACTCTTTCATCTTTGACAGATCCACCAGGATAAAGCCATCTATGCAGTCATTAAAGTCTTTGTCATATCCAAAATCATAAAAAGAGACGCCACCCTCTTCACACACATCTGCATACTGTTTATAGAGTGTAGGAATCGCATATCCCATATATCCCAACTCCTCTTTCAGTAAACGCTGGTCTTCCCTGTAGTCATCTCCTTTAAAGATTTCTCTACAGAGTTTTTTCATTTGAGAACTCATATGATAAGGGTCTTTATGTGCTACCAAAGCATACTCTGCTTTAAAATAGTGTCTATAGAAGTAAATTAACAATGCCTGTGCTTTTTCATTAAAAGAGTGACTTAAAGAGACCGGTCCGAACAGGTAACGTATATTCGGATTTTCTCTTACATAAGCACCGATCCCCTGCCAAAGATAATCTAATGCTCTTGAGTTCCAGTATTTTGGCTGTACAAAACTTCTGCCAAGTTCCAATCCATTTTCAAAGTATGGGTTGAAGGCCTCATCAAACTTAAAAAGTGTGGAGGTATAAAGTCCATCCAGATCGAAATCTTCAATGATCTGGCGACAAGGACCAATACGATATGCACCTGCAATTTCAAGCGCTTCATCATCCCAGATAATAATATGTTTATAGTAAAAATCATAACCGTCAATATCTCTTTTATTGCCAGATCCTTCACCCACATGTCTAAAACTTATCTCTCTGAGACGTCCTATCTCTTTGATAATACAATTCTCTATTTCTGTTTCATAGAGCATGATCTTTTTACCATCTTTGGTCTCACCTAGAAGCGTGGCATTTTTAAGTTCACTTTTCAATTCACTGGAAACTTCAGGCATGGAAATACCATTTTCAACTTTAAAAATATTCTTTTTTCGTTTTGCTACCCTGTAAAAATGTTTTCTTAGCAGTTTAACCGCTTCTTTCGTAGGAAGAGCAGGCATACGGTAACTCTCATAAGGAATGGTATTTCCTACAATGAACTCTATTGTCTTGCCTTTTGCTTTAAACATTTCATGAGGAAGTGTTGCGGTGGCAAGGGAACGGTGTATCATTGAAAGCACATAAAAGCTTTTAGAGTTTTTAGCTTTTATATAAATGGGTAAAAGGGGAGCGTGTGTTTTAGAAGCTATTTTATAAAAACCTGATTTCCAAGCTGTGTCTTTAATACCGTTTGGTCTTGCTCTGCTCACTTCTCCGGAAGGAAAAATAATAACAGCCATCTCTTTGTCTAATGCAGAATAAATGCTCTCTACAGTATCTTTGGTCATTTTTCCTGTCATATTATCGACAGGGATCACAATATCTTTCAGATTTTCAAACCCACTCAAAAAAGAGTTGGCAACAATTTTAATATCTTTTCTTATATCTTTAAGCAGATGAAGCAATGCCAAAGCATCCAAAGCACCAAGTGGATGATTGGCAATGATCACAACACGACCATAGGAGGGTATGTGACTCATCTCATTTTTCTGTAAAGAGATCCCCATATCAAAATAATCTACCACTGCTTCCACAAAAGAAAACGTACCTTTATGTTTGTTTTGTATTAAAAAGGTATTGATCTGATTTTCATGAAAAAGTTTTTTTATGATGGAGAAAAGCGTTTTTTTTACTATAGAGGGAAAACTCTCTACCGCAGGATAGTGATGTATCAGATAATTTTCTACACTAATCTGCGGCATCATGCTATCCGATATGTGTAGTTAATTTCATCTACAAGGTGCGTGTGTACGGCTTTGACTTTGCTATGTGCATGAAAAAGAGATTCAACAATATCCCACTCTTCATAAATGAGTTCCATTGCCTCCTCTTCATT
>DQSX01000209.1 GCA_015663065.1 Sulfurovum sp. | reverse complement strand
TGGGTGACACAGGGTTCATATATCGGTCAGATGGCACTGCTTTTTGGTGCTAATGACCTTGGTTCAACCATGATGGAAGAGAATGTAGTTGCAGCAGCAGGTGCAAAAAATGAGATGAATCAGGATGAGATGATAAAGCTTATTCGTGATGTAGGTGAAAAGCCTGCCAAGCGTAATACGGCTTATGAGATTTTAGAGAGGTTTTAATCGTTTTATTAATGAGGAAGAGCAAATGAAAAAGATAATAATAATTTTAATGGTGTTACAAGGAGTGTTAATGGCCGAAATGGTAAAAGAGATCAAAATAAAAGATGCTTCAGTACCTGTAGTGTTTGAAGAGGGGAAATATATCCCGATCGTATCGATGCAACTGGTATTTGAAAATGCGGGACACTTGAGCAATACCAAAGACGGTTTGGCAGATATGGCTGCAAAACTTTTAAATGAAGGTACTGCAAAAGAGGGCTCTGTAGGGTTTGCAACCAAACTTGATACCCATGCTGTTGACATAAGTTCACATGTGGGCCGTGAGAGTTTTGTCATTGAAGTTTCCGCACTGAAGTCTGAGTTTGCCTATGCCGTAGAAAGACTTAAAGAGTTACTGAAAGACCCTAACTATACAGAAGAGGCTATGGAGCATGTCAAGCGTCAAAAGATCGGTTGGCTCACGCAAAAAAAGAGTGATTTTGACTATATTGCAGCTTCCAAACTGAGAGAAACACTCTTTAAAGGTGCTGCTTTGGCCAAACCCTATAATGGTACGCTGGAATCGGTGAAGGAAATATCACTGGCAGATGTCAAAACATTTATACAGACACATTTAGGATACAACAATACTATTGCAGTTGTGGGTGGAGACATCGCTTTTGCTGATGCAGAGAAATACACCAAAGAGATCCTGACACTTTTGCCTAAAGTAAAAGAGGGTGCCATAGAGAAGGTCAAAGCTTCGGCTAAAAAAGAGACAGTACTTATAGAAGAAGATACACAGCAGGCGTACATTTACTTTGGATCACCGTTTGACTATTCGTATGAAGAGAAAGACCAATACAAAGCAAAAATTGCAGAGTATTTGCTTGGCGGTGCAGGTTTTGGTTCCCGTCTTATGGAAGAGATACGTGTGAAAAGAGGGCTGACCTATGGTGCTTACTCTGCACTCAGACGTACGAAGTCGGCATCATACCTGAGTGGGTACCTGCAAACGAAACTCTCTACACAGACAGAAGCCAAAGCTCTGGTACAAAAAGTGGTAGATGATTTCGTAAACAAAGGTATCAGCAAAGAGGAGCTTAAAGCGGCCAAAGAGTTCCTGGTAGGCTCAGAGCCACTGAGAACAGAAACACTCTCTCAGAGACTCGGCAGGGCTTACAGTGAGTACTATTACGGAAGACCGCTTGGTTTTTCAAAAGAGCAACTCAAAAAAATAGAAACAGTGACACTCGAAGAGATGAACAGTTTCATTACATCACATAAAGAGTTGTCAGACCTTTCTTTTGCGATCGTCACTAAGAAGTAATATTGCACCTAAACAAGTTTAGAGTTCCCAAAGTATGCAGGAACCTCAAACTTGTTTGAGGTGAAACAATAAATATGACAATATGACATGTTTTTTCAACATCAATTCAAAAAAGGTTATAATTTTTTTGTACCCTTTTACGCGAGGGTAGCGTTTTTTACTTTACTTTATTTAGGGTTTGGGCTTGGCATTTATATGTGGGTGGTAAAAATCTAGGGTAAAGGGTGCAGATGGAATTTATTTCAGCACTGGCACTTGTAGTATCTGTAGTAAAGATCATATTTATGTGGTTAAACTATAGAGATTGCAAAAAAGTAGAGATACTTTGAGCCAAAAGAACACAGATTGAGAAATCTCACAAGGTGTAAGGAATTAGGACTTCCTTACACTTCTGTGTACCCTTTGCATAATTTTACACAATTAAACTTTAATAGAAATAAATTTACTGGAGTTCACAGTGGAAGAAGCACAACAGCTATTTAAAAAACTCAAGATCTACTCTTTACTTGATCTGGTACTTATCATTCCCACTTCATACAATGATACAACTCTCTCGACCGCACTTACACTTGGCAAAGTACATACACTTGAAGCAAAAGTAACCGACAGCTCTATCTACTCTGGAAAACTCCGTGTGACGTTCAACTTAACACAATCAGGAAGACGACTTTCATCCACCTTTTTCCGTGTGACTCCTTACCATCATAAACTTTTTGAAGTAGGTTCTTCCCATGTTATTCAGGGAAAGCTTGAAGCGTACAACGGCTACCTGCAAATGTCACAGCCTAAGTCCATCAAACAGATAGGAAAGATCACACCCAAATACAAAACCGTACTGAAAGCAGCCGAGATCGCTTCACTGATGGAAGTCTACATAACGGAAAAGAATCTTTTTAATGAGGGTTTGGACTCCAAAGAGGTTGCAGTGTTGATGCATATTCATTTTCCTAAAAGTATGGATGAAGTGTATGTGGACGGAAGTTTCAAACCTGAATTTGTCGAAGTTCTGAAATTTGTTGAAGCCTTCAACCATATTAAAAAACTGCGTGGGAAAAGAGCTGATTTTCCTGCATTACATGCTTTATACGGAAGCATCAAAGCTTTTACAGAAGCTTTACCGTTTACGCTAACACGTGAACAGCAAGAGGTGATCGCAGATATTAGAACAGATCTTTCCAGAGAAGATAAAGCAGCAAAACGTATGATAGTCGGTGATGTAGGTTCAGGGAAGACCATGGTCATTCTGGCTTCTGTGATGATGGCCTTGCCTCATAAAAGCATACTTATGGCACCCACCTCTCTGCTTGCACTGCAACTCTATGAGGAAGCGTGCAAACATTTACCAAAGTCTGTAAAAGTAGCTTTGGTGATGCAGGGAAAAGATGAAGGAATTTACACTGAAGCAGACTTCATCATAGGCACACATGCACTGCTCTATAAGGAAGATCTACCGAAAGCTTCACTGGTCATGG
>DQSX01000203.1 GCA_015663065.1 Sulfurovum sp. | reverse complement strand
GCGAAAGGATCTCCATATGTTTTTTAGTCCCTATGAGTATGCAGTCATAACTGGGTTTCTCACAAGTGATCACCCCACTAGGCACAGCAAGATCCGCACCGATACTCAGGGCATCCTGTTTGAGTATATTGGCCGCAGGGGTTTTAAGATTTTTAATATAAAAGCAGAACAGTTCCATCTTTTTTGCCATAATGGCAATACCGCCACTCTCCACACCCAGTGTTTTAAGTATCTCTTTTTTATCTGAAATATTTCCAAGTTGATAGATATGCATGATTTATTTTAACGTTTTTTACGTGCCAAAAGCTTTAAGAGCAGTGTATTTAAGACAAACTGTGCAGGAGATCCCATGTCTAAAGCCATAAAGGCAGAGGAAAAGAGGGAAAGGGTCTTATCGTCAAGATCAAAACTGTCTGATACGATCGCCTCTTTAGAGATCTTCTCAACGATATATTTCATCTTTTTTGCATCGGTACGTTTATGGCTTTGTACAAATTCATACACAGAAGCCAAAGAGAGTTGCTTCAGATCCAGTCCAAGATCTTCTTCTTCACTTTTTTCTGAGAGTACGTTAATAGGAAGCCGTGATCTTACGGTGGGGAGTATGGCAGATTTACTCTCTGTTAAAAAAATAAATATTTTATTTTTAGGCGGCTCTTCTATCACTTTTAAAAGTGCGTTCTGAACCTCTGTAGAAAACTGGTCAGCCAACAAAATGATCACTGTTTTCTCTTCACTTGCCAGATAGGCTTTGCCTATGACGGCTTTTGCTTCCTTCAGTGTAAAAGACTGTTTTTCACCTGCAATTCTCTGCACATAAGGATGACAGGGTGCATCTTCTTTTCCCTCTGTCAGCTTTGCAGCAATAGTGTTGGAAAAGACTTCAATGATCTGTTCATCTTCCCGAAGCGCTTCAAGCTTTGCAAGTGTCTCTGTAAGGTTTGTACTAATAATTACCTGGCTAGTAAGTCTCATGATTCAAGGTCTAGGTCGCCAAAGAGTACTGCAGAGAGTGTGCTGTCGAAGAGTTTGTACAACTGTAAAAGTTTAATATCCAGCAAAGGGTCAGATGAGCGTAAAGAGAAACTGTTCTGTACCTCTTCATCCAGTACCCATAAAAAGTTATCCTGATTGCGGTAAGAGAGTTTTGTAAGCGGATGGTCTCCCCGGCCGATATACCAGATAAAGTAGCCGTTAGGATAAGAGATATCCAACATATCTTCCAAAAGCTGTATCTCTGAACTTGCCTGCATACTGTGCAACTGGGGGAAATTTTCTGCCAGTTGGTAAAAAGGCAGGAGCGGCCTGTGCTTCAAGAGGTCATTAACCGTAGAGACAACATATTTACCGAACCATTCACGTGATTCGTCTGTCACGATCAAAATGGTTTTTCCTTCGATCACCTGGGCAACTGCAGATTTGACCAGAGGTGCCCACTCATAACGGTACTCTTCCATCCACGAGAAGCAAGACTCCTCTTCACGTATGGTATCGAGTGTCCATTTCAGAAGTTGCTGCATAATACTACTTGTCTAGCTCATACGCCTGATGAAGACTTCGGATCGCAAGTTCACCATACTTCTCATCGATCACCATAGAGACTTTTATTTCAGAAGTAGAGATCATTTGAATATTGATGTTGTTTTCTGCCATCGTTGTAAACGCAGTGGCTGCTACACCGGAGTGAGATTTCATACCCACACCTACTACCGATACTTTACAGACATGTTCATCAAAGTCCATGCCTTCAATGTCATGGTTAAAACTCTCCATCAGTTTTTTGGCATTTTCATGTTCACTGTGCGGTACAGTAAAACCAAGATTTGTCAAACCGTTCTCAGACATATTCTGGATGATCATATCTACATTAATTTCTGCCTCTGCCAACTTTGAAAAGATCTCTGCTGCAATGCCAGGTCTATCAGAAACCCCTCTCAATGTTACTCTGGCCTGATTTTTATCAAGAACGATCCCACTTACTAAAACTGCTTCCATACTACTCTCCTCTGCTATCAATGTACCTTCATTGTCTGAAAAACTGCTTTTTGCATATAGTTTTACATTTAATTTTTTTGCCAACTCTACTGAACGGTTCTGCAAGACTTTTGCTCCCAAAGATGAGAGTTCAAGCATCTCATCATAAGAGATAGTGTCAAGTTTTTTTGCTTTTGGTTCAATGCGCGGATCAGTGGTATAGATACCGTCTACATCTGAATATATCTCACATTGGTCTGCATTGAGCGAAGCTGCCAATGCCACTGCTGAGAGGTCAGAACCACCACGACCCAAAGTTGTCACTGCCCCGTTCTTGTTGATCCCCTGAAAACCTGCCACTATGACTATCTTGCCCTCTTTGATCGCATTTTTTATAGCAGTCGGGTCTATAGATTCTATACGTGCAAAAGTATGTTTGTCATCGGTGACGATGCCTGCCTGACGTCCGGTCAATGCAGTTGCGTCATAGCCTCTTGCCTGCAGTGAAATAGAAAGAAGTGCCGCTGTGACCCTCTCTCCGGAACTCAACAGCATATCCATCTCTTTTTTTGCCGGGGTAGAAGTAAAATGCTCTGCATACCCTATAAGCTTATTGGTCTCACCACTCATGGCTGAAACCACCACCACAACATCATGACCCTCTTCTCTGGCCTTTGCTACACGGTTGGTCACGTTCTCTATACGCTCCACATCTCCAACACTCGTACCACCGTACTTATGTACAACTAACATTCTTACACACCTTTAATGAGGATTAGATCAATCCCTCTTTTATAAAATAATTTATGACTCTTCTGTAAACTTTACGTTTAAAATAGGTTACCTTGGGAAGCAACTCTTCATACTCTACAAACGTATACTCTTTAAACTCCGGTATCTCAAATGCTTCAAGGTCTATCTTTGATTCATCTTTAAGACGTACCAAAAAATATTTCTGTGTCTGACCGTCAAAAGGGTATTGTTTCCCTTTTGCCTTTGCAGGAAAATCATAAGTGATCCACTCAGGAAACTCACCCAAGATCTCAATATCATTACAACCGATCTCTTCCAACAATTCTCTGTAAAGCGCTTCTTGAGGGCTTTCGCCTTCATCTATGCCGCCTTGTGGAAATTGCCAGGCATTTCTTATGTCAGATCTGTGTGCGATAAAGAACTCACATCTGTCCGGATATTTTGAAGAGAGTATGACTGCTGCAACATTCGGCCTATAGCGCTTTATGCATTCCATCTACTTCTCATTTATATATTAGGCGATTTCAAGTAAATGAATCACCTGATTTTTTAATATTTTCACTCTATTAAAGAGACAACGCTCTAAAATTCTGATATTATTTTATCTAAAATGCGGTTATAAGCTTATGAAAGGGTTTAAAATTGTTGGTATATCTACACATTCCTTACTGTGATTCCAAATGTCACTACTGCTCTTTTAACTCTTATGTAGACAAGTTTGATACCCGTGCGGACTACATGAAAGCACTGTATGAACAGCTCTCTTTTGAGCTTGAACGTTTCGGGGCTACACCAAGCAGCATCCAAACCCTTTTTATAGGAGGAGGCACCCCATCAACCGTTACTCCTGAACTCTACAGACCCATTTTTGAACTCCTGCAACCCTATTTGCAAAAAGATGCAGAGATCACTACAGAAGCAAATCCAAATTCCGCAACAAAAGAGTGGCTAAATGGTATGTACGAACTAGGTGTCAATCGTGTAAGTTTTGGTGTACAGAGTTTTGAAGCCACAAAACTCAAAGAGCTCAACAGAGCACATTCACCACAACAGGCAAAAGAAGCCATTTTAACAGCAAAAAAAATTGGTTTTGAACATCTTTCACTTGACCTCATTTATAATTATCAGGGTGATACAAAAACCTTACTGGAAAATGACATCAAACAAGCCTTTGAACTCCCCATAGACCATATTTCAGCCTACGAACTCACCATAGAAGACGGTACCAAGTTCTCTTCTTCTCCTGAAGTCAGACAGGAAAATGAAAATCTTGCTTTTTTTGTGGCAGAAGAGATAGAAAAAAGAGGTTTTAGGGCCTACGAGATCTCCAACTTCGGCAGCTACCAAAGCAGACATAACAAAGGCTACTGGGAACTTGAAGACTACATCGGGGCAGGTGCAGGTGCGGTAGGGTTTTTAAAAGAGAGACGCTTCTACCCGATAACAGGCATTGAAGCTTACATCAAAAACCCTCTTCAAATTACAGAAGAACCCTTAACACAGGAAGAACTTTTAACAGAAAAAATCTTTTTGGGATTACGAAGCAGTATCGGCATAAAAAAATCCCTACTCTCCAAAGAGATGCTCATAAAAGCAGACATACTCTGTGAAGAAAACAAGTTACATACCACAGCAACACATTACTATAATGAAAATTTCTTTTTGTCTGATGAGTTGGCACTCTACATTTTAGGATAATTCGCTAAAATACATCAATTAATTACTAAGGCAACACTATGTTTGGCATCGGATTTACCGAAATACTTCTCATTTCTATTGTAGCAATACTCTTTTTAGGACCGGATAAACTTCCTGAAACGATGGTGCAGATAGCAAAATTTATTAAAAGTGTGAAAAAAACTGTGGGTGATGCAAAAGTAACTCTTGAAGAAGAGATGAAAATCGCTGATCTTAAAAATGAAGCACTCGCTTATAAAAAGCAGCTTGACTCTGCTACTTCTGAGCTCAAAGGCTTTAAAAATATTGATATTGAAGATATCATGAGTGATAACGAACATGAAGATGATACGCCTGAAAAAAAGAGTGAACCTGAAACAAAAGTAGAAAAAAAAAGTGAGAACGTGGCACTAAAAAAGAGATCCCGAAAATCAAAAGAGAAGAGTGAAGAGGTATTGGCAGAAGCCAAAACATTTAAAACTAACATCGACTCCAAAGAAGGTGACGCCTAATGTTTTCCGATCTCCGCCCTCACCTTGTTGAACTTAGAAAAAGACTGGGACTCTCTGTTCTTTCGGTTTTTATTGCTTTTATCATTGCGTTTGTCTTTCATAACAGTATCCTGACCTGGATCACAGCACCTCTGAACAATGCACTAACTGAAGTAGGTCGCATTATCGAGAGTCAGGACAAAGCAACCTGGAGTATGAAGAGTGATGAGAACAATGTCACTACTGTAAAAAAAGTCAAAGCTTCAGACTCCGCATCTAAACTGCAGGCACGTTTGACAGAAGCTGCAAAGATCGCAGATACCAAACTTTCACTCATCCTTGAAGATGCCGCATCTGCTGCCAAAGAGCTTGCAACGTCTCTTAAAAAACTCGATGATGCAAACCTCTCCGACATCAAAACACACCATGACTTTGAAGGAAAAATCACCACCCATCAGGTAGGTGGTGCATTCTTCGTAGCCTTGAAAGTCTCTTTCTTTGCAGGTTTGCTTGGTGCCATGCCTTTCATTCTTTATCAGTTATGGCTGTTTGTAGCACCGGGTCTCTACAACAATGAGAAAAAAATGGTCATCCCTTTTGTAGCCGGCGGGTCGGTCATGTTCTTCATTGGTGTTGTCTTTGCCTACTACATCGTAACTCCTTTTGGTTTTCAGTTCCTCATCACTTTTGGTTCCTTCCTCTACACACCTTTCATCAACATTGAGGACTATGTAGGATTCTTTACCAAGATCATGTTCGGATTCGGTCTGGCATTTGAGCTGCCTGTTTTTGCCTATTTTCTTGCACTTCTGGGACTGGTGAACGATACCAATATGAAAGACTTCTTCAAATATGCTGTCATTATCATTTTTGTGGTGGCAGCACTCTTGACCCCACCGGATATCTTGACACAGTTACTTATGGCAGCACCGCTGGTCATTCTTTATGGTCTGTCCATACTGATCGTACGTTCAGTCAATCCTGACACTTCTGTCAATAATGATGAAGAAGATGTAACAGAGGCAGACAAAAGCTAAATGCCTTCTGATCTTTCTTTACTGACTGAAAATTACGACTATGCACTCCCTGAAGGGTTCATAGCCACTACACCTGTACACCCAAGAGACCAGGCAAAACTGCTTGTGTATGACAGAGAAACAGACACAGTAACCCATACGACTTTTCAACACCTTTTAGACTTTCTTCCCAAAGCATGTGATGTTTTTCTCAATGATACACGGGTCATTAAAGCACGTATCTTTGGACATAAAAAAACCTTGGATTCTTCTAAAAATGGTACCGCGCAAGGAGGAGGAAAAGTAGAACTTCTTTTTAACAAACCCCTCGATGCACACCAATACCTTGTCTTTATGCGTGGTCGTGTGAAAGTTGGCACAGAAGTCCTCTTTGACGATGATTTGCTGGCAAGGGTCATACAGCACAATGAAGACGGTTCACGTATAGTAAGCTTCAAACATAAAGGCAGAAATATCCGTTTTGAAGATCTTATTTTAGTGTTAGACAAGATCGGTCACCTCCCCCTGCCTCCTTATATACAAAGAGAAGACAATGAAGAGGATGAGACAGATTATCAGACACTTTTTGCTAAAAATGCAGGGGCTGTCGCTGCACCTACTGCTTCTTTGCACTTTACCCCTGAGCTTTTTGAAGCACTGGGAAAGAGACACAAAACACACAAGCTTACACTGCATGTGGGTGCAGGTACCTTCAAGCCTGTTGAAGCGGACAACATACTCGAACATCCCATGCACTCTGAATATTTTCATATCCCTGAAGAGACAGTGGAAGTATTAGAGAGCCAAAAACCTATTCTTGCCATCGGTACCACCGTGACAAGAACCGTTGAATATTATGTGCGGACAAAGAAAACAGAGGGAGAGTGTGATCTTTTTTTAAATCCCCATAACCTGCCTCAAAGAGTAACACATTTACTCACAAATTTCCATTTGCCCAAAAGTACACTTATTATGCTTGTGTCTGCATTCATCGGAAGAGAAAAAACGTTACAATTATATAAAGAAGCCATTGAAAAAGAGTACCGTTTTTTCTCCTATGGTGATGCGATGTTAATTCTCTAAATACTTCTCTTTAAGGAGAAAAAATGAAAATGATTTTACCTCTTATGATCTTCTCACTGTTCTTCTTCTCCGGCTGTGCCAAAAAATACTCCTATCCTAACTATGAGATCATCAAACCAAATAAAACATGTAAACCAAACAGAAAAAATATCCAGAAACTCCTTAACAAACACCTTGACAAGCCTTATGTCTGGGCAGAAGAAGGACCCGATGCTTTTGACTGTTCAGGCTTGACGTACAACATATACGGTGAGATGGGTGTAGACCTGCCAAGGATCGCCAAAGACCAGGCAAAAGTAGGTCAGAAGATCTCATTTAAAGACTTGATCTACGGAGACCTTGTTTTCTTCGGATCGACCAATAAACGATCTAAACATATCAACCATGTAGGTATCTATCTTGGTAACGGATGGTTTGCCCATGCCTCTTCAAAACACCGTAAAGTAATTTATACAAACTTTACAAAAGAACCAAAATACTACAGACGTATGAAAGTATGCCGCAGATACATGAGTCCCGATGAAAAAAATCTCTATCTGCAGTGTCAGGGAAATGTAAAAAAACTGAAAACCACAAGTACTATGTGGACTTCTCCATGGAAAGCAGGTATGTCACTTCCTAAAAAAGCAGTGCCTTGATTTTAGAAAAATATAAATCAATCTATCTATCAAAACAATACTATAGCAGTGTCACGCTTGCTTTACTGACACCTTTTCTCATGACAGCCTGTAAACCCAACCCGCATCCCAAAAATCCTCACTATGAGATAAAAAAACCAAAAGTGGTACATACACCAAGTAAAAAGAGTCTGGAAAAGATGGTCAAAAAGCTTCAGGGGTCTCCTTATGTCTGGGCCGAAGAGGGACCAAATAATTTTGACTGCTCAGGTTTTACTTACTATATGTACGGATCTATGGGTATAAATATACCGCGTGTGGCAAGAGAACAGGCAAAAACCGGTAAAAAAATAAAGATGAATGAGTTGCAGTACGGAGACCTTATTTTCTTTGCCACATCCAACCATAAACATAAGATCACCCATGTAGGGATGTATCTCGGTGACGGTTGGTTCACCCATGCTTCTACCGTTAAACATGAAGTGATCTACTCTAACCTGTTCACTTCTCCCTATTATAAAAAGAGAGTACGTGTATGCCGTCGCTATCTTCCTGCTTCAAGTACAACAGTGGCATCTGCTTCACCATGGAAAACAAAAAAGATCACAGCAAAAACACTGAAGCTGCCTGAGAATGTCTCCGATCAACAGCGTAAAACCATGAAAAAGGCCATCGTCCTTAAAACACCGATCGAAAATATAGAACAAGCTTCAGCCAAAGGAAACTTCTATGTGCAGGTTGGTTCTTTTGTCGGACAGCCAAAGAGTGGCCTACTCTATTCTATCGCCAGAAACGGATACCGCTACAAGATCATCAAGTTCCCAAAAGATGGCAGATCGATCTCTAAACTTCTGATCGGGCCTTATGTAACACGACCAGAAGCTGCAGAGATACTGCAGAAAGTAAAACAGCACATACAAAAAGATGCATTTATCGCAGAGATCAGATAAACCTCTGCTGACATGCCTTAAAAGCGTCTCAGGATCCCCGATATCTCATTGAGTACATTGTTAAGATTGAACTCTTCATTGACGATCTCAACTTTTTTTGACTTGAGTCTTAAAAACTCTATCAGGTCAGAGGTAATATCAAAAAGTGCCTCTTCAGCTTTCATGGATGCTGTGTCTTATTTTGGCTTATTTTTCTAGAAATAAGATATAATCCCACTATGAAACTAGCAAGTATAGATGTAGGATTAAAACGAATAGGAGTAGCACTCTGTCTGGATGGAAAGGTCATCCTTCCACAGGATGCCATATTAAGAAAGAACCGCAATCAGGCAGCAAGAGACATCAATGCCTTTTTAAACGAATGGGAGATAGACAAACTCATTGTCGGTTTGCCAAAAGGCGGTTCATCTGAAGAAGAGATGGAGAGACGCATCAAACACTTTGTCTCACTTCTGGAACTTGAGATCGAAATAGCTTACCAAGATGAACAAGGCTCCAGCTTTGAAGCCAAAGAACTGACCATGGGTGATTTCAAACATAAACGTGATGGACGACTTGATTCTGTAGCTGCAAAGATCATCTTGGAGAGATATCTAAGCATTTAAAAAACTCCAACAGTAAAACTCTTCCTAATCACCTTTACCTGAACTACAAATATATTGAAAGCAGTGATTCTACTTCTTCTTTTTATCTTTATACTGCTGTTATAAGAACACTACAACAATATAGATATCCAAACCCACTTCAAGCACCAGTAGAGGGGTCTGGCGATTTGTGATTCGTTTTGAAAAAATGCATCATGAATCACCTGACGCCCTCGGTGCTAACCCATTGATGTTTTATCTGAATGAAGTGTCGTTT
>DQSX01000225.1 GCA_015663065.1 Sulfurovum sp. | reverse complement strand
TAGTCTATTTCTTAGAAAATAGGGTTAAATAGCAACCCGAAATCCTGCTTTAACTCCATTTTTACCATTTAATTCAAAATTATGTTACAATAAATCATAAATAAAATTAAAGGACTTCAAATGAAAAAATTACAATTGGCTACATTGGTAGTCGCAAGTACAGCAATGATCTCTATGACGGGGTGTGTCTCAACAGGAAGCCAGACAGGTGACGGTGCCTTGGTCGGTGCGGCTGGTGGTGCTTTGGTAGGTCAGATGGTTGGTGGGAATACCGGTTCTACACTTGCAGGAGCTGCCATAGGTGGTTTAGCTGGAGCAGCTATTGGTAACAATGAAGAGAAGAAAAACAGAAGATACTACAGAGATTCACGTGGAGCTACTTACTACGTAGACAGTTACGGAAGACGTCATTATATAAACTAGCGTTTCGTAGGGTAGGTTTCTACCCTACAAAATTTATTTAATCCTCAAAAATAATAATATCATAAGGATTTTTAGTCACCAGTGCTTTGCTTATATGCACAGAACCGTTTCGATTGACTTTTGAGAGTTCGTCACGAAGCTGGCCTATCTCCTCTTGCATCTGGTCTATCTGCTCTTTGAGCTGAAGCACAATATCCACACCAGCAAGATTCACACCCATTTGACGTGTCAAACGTAAGATCAATTTCATTCTGTCAATATCTCTTTGTGAATAAAGACGCATTCTTCCCTGTGTACGTGAAGGCTCAACCAAACCTTCTCTCTCATACTGTCTTAGTGTTTGAGGATGTATCTCCAACATTGTGGCCACAACAGAAATAAGATAGACCGGTTCATCATAACTATGCATTACTTGCTCCTTAAAGTTTTTCTTCTAACATTTTTTTAAGTGTTTCATCCAGAGAATCGACATCCGGTAATACAACATTGGCAACCAGATAGAGATCCCCTTTCATAGCCGTTTTTCTGTCTGCGACCCCTTTGCCTTTGAGTCTGAATTTTTGACCATTCTTCGTATTTTTAGGTACTTTTAAAGAGACTTCTTTTTCAGGAGTATCTACTGCTATTTTACCACCAAAAAGTGCCTCTTTGAGTGGTACATCAAAAGTTTTATAGAGATTATCACCTTTTCTTTCATACTCATTTGAAGCAGCCACTTCAACTTTAATGAGAAGATCTCCCGCCTGCCCCTGGTACTGTTTACCTTTTCCACGGACCCTTAGCGTTTCACCGCTTTTAATACCTGCTGGGATCTTAATATCAAAACTCTGACCATTGGCAGAGACATTGTGTTTACCACCGGTAATGGAAACCATAAAAGGTACAACAATACGTGCCTGCATATCTAAGTTAGGTCCGCCGAAGCCACCAAAGCCGCCACTTTGTCCGCCAAATCCGCCAAAACCGCCAGCGGCTCCACCGCCTCCACCGAACATTTGACGCAAGATCTCATCTAGGTCTACGCCCTGTCCCTGCCCTCTGGCAAAGTCATGGAAGTTCTGACCACCGAACATCTGGTCACCATACTGATCGTACTGCTGCTTTTTTTCCGGATCAGAGAGCACTTCATACGCTGCATTGATCTCTTTGAATTTATCAACAGCAGACTCTTCTTTGTTAATATCGGGGTGGTATTTTCTTGCGAGTTTTCTATAGGCCTTTTTTATTTCGTCAGTAGAGGCACTTTCACTGACACCAAGTGTTTCATATAAACTTTTTGACATTTTCTTTCCTCATATATAAATAATTTCTTAAATTTAAGGAATTATATCAAAAAACTTTAGTCAATGTCAATCAAGTTGTAGAAAATTGAATGAATTTATTTCATATACCGTACCGGTCGGTAGCCTTCTGAAATAAGTTTCATGATCCCACCCTTTAGGTTGATGACCCTGTATCCAAGTTTGTTTGCCAGGAAATCTGAAACCATACCCGAACGTGATCCCACACGGCATATGAGTGCGAACTGCTCATCCTTCTTGACAACTTTATCTAATGCTTTTAAAAACGCTGGTATATTATAATTACCCTGTTCATCAAAGAACATAATGGTTTTTGAACCCTTGACTATACCTGTCTCTCTCCACTCTGCGGGGGTACGTATATCAATAATTTTTATATTTTTATTTAAAAAGCCCTGCGTTGCCCACTCCTGTTTCAACTCTGCGAAAAGTGATGTTGCCAAAAGCAGCAATCCAAATATTATTTTTCTCATTTTATAAACCCTATATTTATTATTTGACACGATTATAACAAAAAGAGGTAAATATTTGAGTACAATACCCTATGAATTTTACAGCAGTCACAGACATACATGCCAAGGCACTCACTCTCTACCACCAGTTTCGGGAAAATGCTTTTAGAGAAGATGGCTCTTTTATCGCCGACAGTCCCAAAGTGGTCAATCTACTTTTAGAAGAGGGTATTGAAGTTAAAAGTATTTTGGCAACACAGGCCTATTATGATGAATTCTCTGAACTAGTCTCTAAACAAAAAGATACCATTTTATATGTAGCAAGCAAAGAACAGATGCAAAACATTGTAGGGCATAAAATACACCACAATGTCATGATGCACGGCATTCGTCCCAAAGAGACTGCTTTGGATGACTTAGGAGACAACATCCTCATGTTAGATGAGATCAGCTCCACACAGAACATCGGTGCAATCGCACGTTCTGCTGCAGCCATAGGCATAAACTCTTACCTCATACCCTCTTACGGTCCACATCCTTACTCTAGACGTGCTTTACGTGTTTCTATGGGACATGTGGCTATGCTAAAAACCCATATATACACAGACATCAAAGAGACTTTGCATACCTTAAAAGAAAAGGGCTACCGCATCTACGCAGCAGAAGTTACGGAGGACTCTACACCCTTAGCCTCAGTCAAAGTAGTAGATAAATGGGTACTGCTCATGGGTCATGAAGGATCAGGACTTTCAGAAGAGATACTTGACCTTTGTGATGAAGTCGTAACCATTGAAATGATGCCAGGAGTAAAAAGTTTTAATGTAGGGATCGCAGCATCTATTATGATGTATCAGTTCAAACACCATGCAGCACTCTCACCTGCCTCATTTTGATCTAAGGTAAAGGTGTGCTCTTGAGAAGCAGTGTGGTATTGTGCGTAGCCATCTCCAATCTTCCAATCTCTTCGTCAATGGGTTTGATCCGGTGTAGATACTCTTTTTGCGTGATCTCACCGAAGATATATTGTTTATAATTCTTTTCAAGTATTTTTTTGCATACGGTTTAATGGGTTCTCAGCGATCACGATAGTTTATTCCTTCATTATTTTGCCTGATTATACTAAAAATACAAACAGAATATAAGGTCATTTTAGAGAAAAATAAATAGCTGAAAATGCTTAGTTGGGGTGAGATAAAGAAGCGTTGCTGTATCAGAACGTAAGGACTTTCCAGTCACTCTGCAAAGAGTCAGTCAGTCTTTCTCCAGTGTGGGTCATCTCTATGCCTAAAGAGTCGAGTTTTTCACTCACCCCATAGTCATCAGAACAGACCACACAGCAGGAGAATGTCACACCGTTATCTTGTACAGTTTTTACCATAGATTGTAATTCTCTGTTTTCAGCCAAAAGTTTGGCAGAGGGTCCCCAGATCATAATGTGGGCTTCATCCCAGTAGTTTCGGGGGAGCATGACAGAACCGTAAAGAAGTACCAGTTTTTTGGCCACTTCGATCTCACCGGAACTCCAGACAATTAAAAGCTTATTCATTCTAATGTAAAAAGTGTCTCACAGTTGTAAAGTAAAGAGAGATACCATGTTCATTGGCAGCCTCTATAACTTCATCATCTCGAATGCTTCCGCCAGGCTCGATGATGGCTTTTACGCCAGCTTCTGCTGCTGCATCAATACTGTCTCTAAACGGGAAGAAGGCTTCAGATGCCATAGCCGCACCTGAAACATCAAGCCCCATCTCTTTTGCTTTTTTCAAGGCACACTGCGCTGCATCTACACGTGATGTCATCCCCATACCTACAGCAACCATAGCTGAGTTTTTGACATACACTACACAGTTGGACTTCGTAAGACCAGCCACTTTCCATGCGATCTCCAGATCTTTCATCTCCTGTGCTGAAGCACTCAACGCTGACTTTTTCTGTGCATTGTGCACTTCATTGTCACAGATACAGTCAGAATTCTGATAAACAAAACCACCGTCTACATGTTTGAAATCATGAGAATCTTTTGACATCACAAGTTTTTGAGTACCCTGAGCAAAGAGTTTCAAACGTTTTTTCTTCTCAAATACTTCCAACGCTTCAGGTGTAAAATCTGCCGCCATAACAACTTCTAAAAATATCTCATTCATTTTTTCAGCCAAAACTGCATCAACCACACCGTTGACTGCGACCACACCTCCAAAGGCAGATACCGGGTCACATTTCAATGCTTCCACATAAGAGTCAAGCAGTGAATCTCTCAGTGCAAAACCACAAGGGTTTCCGTGTTTAACGATACATACAGCATTATCATCACCAAAACTCGAAGCGATCTTCAATGCACCGTTCACATCGTTAATGTTATTGAAAGAGGCTTCACCTTTAACTTGTTTGAAGTTGTCTGAAAAGTGTCTGTCAAACTCATACAATGCACCTTTTTGGTGTGGATTCTCCCCATAACGTGTCTGGAATGATTTTTTACCTGTAATGAATTGGTACTCTCCAAAACCGTCATTAAAGCGACCGTTCATATAGTTTGCGATCATAGCGTCATAGGCTGCTGTATGTTCAAAAGCTTTGATCATAAGTCCACGTCTGAACGCTTGTGTGTCACGACCTGTTTCCAATGCAGTTAAGACATCTTCATAGTCATTGACATTGGTCACGATGAGTACATCATTAAAGTTCTTAGCCGCTGAACGCACCATTGTCGGTCCGCCGATGTCAATGTTCTCAATGATCTCGTCAAAGTCTTCAGTTCTCTCTATGGTCTCTTTAAATGGGTAAAGATTCACACAGACAAGGTCTATACCTTCAACACCAAGCTCTTTCGCCTGTGCTACATGTCCTGCATCTCCTCTTTTATGAAGGATCCCACCATGTACATAGGGGTTCAAAGTTTTTACACGACCTTCAAAACATTCAGGAAATTTCGTTACTTCATCGATCTCTATGACTTTAATACCAGCTGTATTCAGAGCCTTATAGGTACCACCGGTTGAGATGATCTCCCAACCCATTTTCTCTAAAGCTCTTGCGAACTCTACAATGTTCTTTTTATCGCTTACGCTTAACAGTGCTCTCATTTTTCTCTCTTTTAATTTTTTACTTATTATGTTTAATGATTAAAGATCTTGTTCAATAATGCTTGCAAAGGTATTAAAGTAAATATCTTTCACTTTTTCCATGGAAAGTGATACATCATTCACTTTTACTTTGTCACCACCGATCTTTCCGATCACTTCAAATCTTAATCCAAGCCCTGTAGCGATAGTAAAGAGTTCCTCTATATCTTCATCAGTCACTTCAAGCAGTGCTCTGCTTTGTGATTCATCAAAAATGTCTTTACTGTTTTCAACTGACACTTTGGCAGTGATCCCTTTGCCGGATGTGGCTGCCATTTTGGAGAGGGCTATTGCCACTCCCCCCACATTTACATCTTTTGCAGATTGAATGAGTCCTTCTTTATTGGCTTCGATCACAAGTTCCCACAGTCTAAGTTCTGCGGAATAGTCAAAGGTAGGTAACTTGCCTGAAGTTTCACCAAAAAGTTCTTTGATGTAAAGTGATCCTCCGAACTCTCCTTTGGTCTCACCTATAAGTACAACATTGTTCTCTTCATGCTGAAATGATGAAGGGAGTACTTTGTTCTCATCTTCGTTTAACCCGACCATCGCAATAGCCGGTGTCGGGAAGACTGAAACACCGTTTGTCTCATTGTAAAGCGATACGTTACCAGATACAACCGGTGTATTCAACTCAATACAGGCCTCTTTGATCCCTTCACAACCCTCTGCAAATTGCCACATCACTTCGGGGTTTTCGGGGTTGCCGTAATTAAGACAGTCCGTAATAGAGAGTGGTCTGGCACCTGACATTGCCACATTTCTTCCAGACTCAACAACGGCAAGTGCCGCTCCTTTTCTAGGGTCGATGTAACAGTAACGCGGGTTACAGTCTGAAGAGATTGCCAACGCTCTTCCATTCTCTTTAATACGGATACAAGAGGCATCCAAAGATCCTGGACCCTTAGTAGTGTTGGTCTGTACCATAGAGTCGTACTGGTTATATACCCAGGCTTTGTCCACGACTTCAATGGAAGTAAAGAGTTTTTCATACGCCTCCTGATCAGCCACTGCTGCATAGTCTTCTACAGATTTGGCATTCACTTCATCCAAATATGCCGGTCTTGCAGTTGGTCTGTCAAGAATCGGTGCCTCTTCACTCACCGGAGCGATCGGCATATCACACACTTTCTCACCATGCCAGAAAAGTTCCATTCTCTCTGTATCGGTCACTTCACCAATGACCGCAACATCCAGTTCCCATTTTTCAAAAATATCAATGATCGCCTGCTCTGCACCTTTCTTTGCACAGATCAACATACGCTCCTGAGATTCGGACAACATAAAGTCATAAGGTGTCATACCCTCTTCACGTGCCGGAACTTTGTCAAGATTCATAATGAGTCCTGCACCTGTTTTCCCTGCCATTTCAAAAGCAGAAGAGGTAAGCCCTGCTGCACCCATATCCTGAATACCCACAATCAGATCTGTCTTAAAGAGTTCCAGACACGCTTCAAGAAGCAGTTTCTCAGTGAAGGGATCCCCTACCTGAACAGTAGGACGCAATGACTTGGACTCTTCTGTAAAGGAGTCTGAAGACATGACCGCACCACCAAGACCGTCACGTCCAGTCTTGGAACCAACGTACATGACCGGATTACCGATCCCTGATGCAACACCAAGGAAGATCTCATCTGATTTAACCAGTCCCAAAGAGAAAGCATTCACAAGAATATTTCCGTTGTAAGACTCATCAAAACTCACTTCTCCACCTATGGTAGGTACACCCATACAGTTACCGTAAGAACCAATACCGTCAACCACACCGCGAACCAGGTGTCTTTGGTATTTGTTTATCTCTGAATCCCCTCTGACTTTACCAAAACGTAATGCATTAAGGTTGGCTACAGGTCTTGCACCCATAGTAAAGATGTCTCTAAGTATCCCTCCCACACCGGTTGCTGCACCCTGAAAAGGCTCAATAAATGAAGGGTGGTTATGTGACTCCATCTTAAAGACAGCTGCCATACCGTCACCAATGTCGATCACCCCGGCATTTTCACCCGGTCCCTGAATGACCCACGGTGCTTTGGTAGGAAAACCGTTCAAGTACTTTTTACTTGATTTGTAAGAGCAGTGCTCAGACCACATGGCTGAGAAAATGCCGATCTCAACAATATTTGGATGTCTACCATCCAAAATACGCAAGATATCTTCATACTCTTCTTTACTTAGTTTATGATTTTTTAAAACTTCATCCAGATCTTCGATTGGTTGTGACATAAAAGGTGTCCTTTTGGTAGATAAATTAAGGCTATTATTTTACTCAAAAAGTACTAATAAAGTGATGAAAAGGTAGAATATCCCACTATATAACGAAAGGTTGGAAATGGATAAGATTTTACAAATGCTCGAACTTCAGCAACAACTCAATGATGCGACCAATGGTCTGGGCTGGGAAGAGGGGTTAACAAAGAACGGTAAGATCATTGACTGGAAACGCTGTACCTACCTGGAGTGTGCGGAACTCATTGAATCTTACCCCTGGAAACACTGGAAAAACATTGATGCAAGACCTGATTATGCCAATATAAAAATTGAAGCAGTGGATATTTGGCACTTTATTATGTCACAAGGACTTGAAGATTATAAAAAAGGTGATCTTGGGAGCATAGAAACACTTGCAAACAACATCAACTCTCTGTCAAACTTTGACACATTTTCAGGAGAATTAAAAGAACATTTCAAAGACTATTATGAACAGATCGCTGTGGTGGAAGCGTTGATGAGAATACTCTTTTGCGGAGGAAGCACTGAAAAACTCATGGCTGCATTCAT
>DQSX01000185.1 GCA_015663065.1 Sulfurovum sp. | reverse complement strand
CTTCTTACTATTGGTAAGCAGAATAAACAAGCAGTAGAAGCTTAACAATAATGGAGAGAGTTTCTCTCCATTTCAATTTAAAGGAGATATAAATGTTTTCACCAATGACAGATGTCGTTCCAAGTTTTTTTGCTATGTTAAACCAAGGGCCATTGACCCTGACTATCTTTTTACATACGGTAATTATTTTACCTATGTTCTGGATATACAAGCAGGAAAAGAAGAGATTGCAAGACGAACAGCAGTAATGATCAGAAAAAGTATTGATTATCATCAATAATACTTCTCTTTGTGTATGCTATACTTATTTTGAATTTGAAAGAATTTTGCGTAGGAATGAGGGCTGGGTAGCGCCCTCAAAAAAGGATGTGTCTTTTTTTGGAAAGACTCGGAATTTTATCGGAAAAAACTTATAAGTAAGACTTTTAAGTTTTTATGAGGAGCTCGGGTATCAACATACCGGAGAATGAACGAAAAAAAGGAGAAAAAATGAAACTAAATAGAATTTTAGGTTTGGCAGCTGCAACAAGTTTTGCGGCAACGTTTGCGTTGGCAGGAACTTCAACGATGGATTTTGCGGCAAAGTATGAAAAAGAGTGTCAAGGGTGTCACGGACCAATTCACCAGGGTGGTGTCGGATCTGACCTTAGACCAAAAGCGCTTAAAGCAAAAAGTAGAGAGTTTTTATCTGAAACAATTTTAAACGGTGTTGAAAACACTGCAATGCCAGCATGGAACTCTACATTCTCAGCTGATGATGCATCTGGTATGATCGACTGGTTGATGGACTGGAAAAACACTGTTGAATTAACACTTGATCTTGATGAAGTGAAGAAAACATGGACTAAATTGGCAGACAGAGAAGAACTTGCTAAAAAATATCCAAAACCAACAGAAGTAAAATCAGTGCTTGACATTACCTTTGCAACAGAAAGAGATGCCTCTTTGGTTGACTTTATTGACTCAACAAGCGGTAAAGTTCTTTCTCGTCACAAAGCCGGATTTGCGGTACACGTAACAGTAACAAACAAAAAGAATCCAAGATATGCTTACTCAATCTCACGTTCAGGTAAATTATCTATGTTTGATATTGGTGCGCCGGGACAGCCTACATTGGCAACAGTACAGGTCGGACAAGAGTCTAGAGGACTTGCAGTTTCTCCAGATGGTAAATATGTAATCGCCGGTAACTATAACCCGGGTGGTGCAGTACTATGTGATGCAATGACACTTGAGCCGCTTAAAGCGTTCGATACAAGCCGTGTAATTGATCCTGATGGACAAATTGGACCATCAAGAGTTGCATCACTTGCTGATACTCCTTACGGACCATACTTTGCAATGGCATTGAAAGATGCTGGGCATACATATATCATCGATTACTCTAAGCCTGACTTCCCTATTGTTGGAGACATTCCAAATATTGGTAAAATTCTTCACGATGCATTCCTGAATGAAGATGAAGGTGAAGATTTCGGTAGATACTTTATGATCGCATCACAAGGTTCAGATGTTGTTGGTATTGTTGACTTTAAAGAGAAAAACCTTGCTGCGAAAGTGCACACAGGTAAAAAATCTAAGCCACACCCTGGTCAAGGTTCTTCTTGGTATTCAAAAGGACAAAAGAAACAGCTTCACGCTACGGTTTCTATGAACATCGGTTCTGTTGTTATTTGGGACTCTAACTGGAAAGTAGTTAAAAAAGTTGAAACAGCCGGTGGTGGACTATTCATCGGTACAGCACACGGTACTCCATACCTATGGGCTGACTGTGTACTTGGTAAGCCAGATAAGTACAATGAGGTGCACTTGATCAACAAAGATACTTTAGAAACTGACAGAATCATTAAAGTTGGTAAAACTAAAGGTCAATTGATCGATGCGAAAACGAAAAAAGTTATCCAAGAGTGGGATGCAACACAAACTGTTGTAGCAGCACAAAACGAAGTGAAATTTGGAAAAGAGAAAATTGTACCTCATACAGATAAGTTAGGACCAGCAGTGAAAGAGCCTGTTCAACCAAGACTTCTTCACGCAGAGCCTGCTAACCACGGTGAGTGGACAATGATTTCTGAGTGGACAACTGGTAGAATTGGTATCTACGAGTCTAAAACAGGTAAGTTCGTTAAGTATATCAATAACTTGACAACACCTACATTTACATATTCTGTTGAGCACAGACAACATATTCCTGGTGCTTAATTAAACCCTTTACTCTCTCCTTTTGGAGAGGGTAATTTATTGAAGTGATTGTTTTGATCATCTCAATAAGTTACCAAGGTTTTTTAAATGAAACAATCAACTTTTCTAAAACTCTCACTATTATTTCTTTCTCTCTTCTTTTCCTCTCTTCAAGCCAAAGATAAATATCTGGATAACCACTCCTGTAATGAGTGTCATGAAAAAATTTATGAAGAGTATAAGAGCTCTGCACATTCACACAGTTATTTTAGCAATAGTCTGCATAGACAGATCGCTGACAAAGTCAGTAAAGAGAAATACTCCTGTGCAACCTGTCATATGCCTATGGCAGACAATATCAAAGCACTGATCTCTGGAGAGGCAAGACCGAACAAGAATAATAAAACCCATACAGACGGAGTCTCCTGTTTTTTCTGTCATACGGTTGCGTATGTGAAAACAGCACATAAATTCAACATCAATACCAAAGCACGTCAGGCAAAAGGCTATAAACCCACACTTTACGGAAGACTGGATAATCCGGATGAATCTGACAAACACTCCTCTGTTTCAAATCCTGTGTATGCCCAAAAAGTGTGTATGGGATGTCACTCTCATAAACTAAACGATAACAACACTACTATTTTCAGAGCGATGGATGAGAAGCAAAACAGTGTAAGCTGCATCAACTGTCATATGCCCGAAGTGGCTGGTGGTGCAGAAAAGATGGATAAAAGGGCCAGAGGGCATCATGCCAGTCATAAGTTTTTAGGGATCCACGATAAAGAGTTTAGAAAAACAGGGATGGATATTAACATTACTGCAGTGGAGACAAAACTCACAGTAACACTGAAAAACAAAATGACTCATCCTCTCATTGTTCAGCCTGCACGCGTAAAGTTTTTGAAGATCCAGATAAGCAGAGCTGGAAAAGTAATTTGGAAGAATTATGAGAAAGAGCCATCTGAAGACAAGCAGGGGTATTTTGCTTACAGTTTTACACAAGAAGATAAAAAAGTCATTATCCCTGCACATTCAACCAGCAGTACTGTGAACAATGTGGAGGCTGAGTCAAGTAAAGCCTTAAAGTATGACGTGCCTGCACTACAAAAAGGAGACAAAGTCTCCGTAGCCCTCTATGTGCAGTTGGCAAAAAGTGACTGTGCCAAAGTGATAGATCTCAAGGAAACGGATCTTGCAAAACCACAATTGATGAAAGAGACAGAACTAATAATTAAATAGTACAATATAGTATTCTATGTCAAGGATCTCACTATG
>DQSX01000097.1 GCA_015663065.1 Sulfurovum sp. | reverse complement strand
TTTGTAGAGGCAAACAATGTAGAACTGACCATTGTGGGGCCTGAAGCACCGCTTGTGGATGGTATTGTGGATGTCTTTGAAAAAAGAGGACTGGTGATCTTTGGACCGACAGCTCAGGCGGCACAGCTTGAAGGTTCCAAAATTTTTATGAAGAACTTTTTGGCGCGCCACAATGTTCCTACAGCAGCATACATAGAGACGGACTCTCTTCAGGATGCTTATCGATTTATTGAAACACTTGAAGCACCTATTGTTGTCAAAGCGGACGGGCTTTGCGGCGGTAAAGGGGTGATCATTGCGCAAAGCCATGATGAAGCCAAGAAGGCTGCGGGTGAAATGTTGTCGGGTAACTCATTTGGGGATGCCGGAACGTCCATTGTTGTTGAAGAGTTCCTTGACGGGTATGAGCTTTCTGTTTTTGCCATTTGTGACGGGAAAGACTATGTAGTGCTTCCTGCCGCACAAGACCATAAAAGATTGCTTAACAATGACGAAGGTCCTAACACAGGTGGTATGGGAGCGTATGCACCAACCCCTCTTGTGAATGATGAAATTTACAGAAAACTCAATGAAAGAGTCATTGAGCCTACACTTAAAGGTATGGAAGCAGAAGGTATGCCTTTTACTGGTGTACTTTTCATTGGCGTGATGGTGGTCAAAGGTGAGCCGATCATTCTTGAATACAATGTACGTTTTGGTGACCCGGAGTGTGAAGAACTTATGCCACTGTTGAAGTCTCCTGCTTCTGAACTTTTTTACAAAGCAGCTACTGGTGATTTGAAAAATGCCAAGATCGAATTTCATGACAAATATGCCGTGGGTGTGGTCATGGCATCTAAAGATTACCCTTATAAGTCTAGCCCTCCTGCAGAGATCATAGTGGATGACATCTACCATGAAGAGCTGAATGAAAATGCCCATATCTCATATGCCGGTGTAGAACGTGGTGAAGATGGAAAACTCTATGCGACAGGTGGAAGAGTACTGGTCTGTGTTGGTATTGGTGAGAGCATCAAAGAAGCACAGCAAAGAGCTTATATGCTGGTAGGTCAAGTGCACTTTGCCGGAAAGCAGTGTCGTAGCGATATTGCCTATCAGGCACTTTAGGCCTATAGATGACGCAAACCAGTTCTTTCGATCTTGCAAGTATGCAAAAGCGTATGGCTTCTTTTGTCATAGATGATATCATTATCTCATTTTTTTTCATGATCATTTTTTACGATCAGATCACTGCGTTGATCTCCACTGCAGACGCAGGAGGAGAGATCTCCACAGTCACTATGGAAATGATGAATACATTTTTGGCAGAGAATATCGTGATCGTCTTTGCCATTAAAGTCATTTATCATACGGTGCTTATATGGCAAAACGGTATGACCATTGGAAAATACATTGTCAAAATTAAAGTGATCTCTTTACATACAGAACAGAGACCAACTTTTCAACAAGCCTTTTTAAGAGCTTCTGTGCGACTCATTTCAGATACTTTCTTTTATTTGGGGTACATCATGGCATTTTTTATGCCGTTGAAACAAACCCTGCATGACAAACTTTCAAATTGCGTAGTGGTCTATGCTTAGATTATTTGTTCTTCTATCTGTTTTACTTACGGGTAACTTTGCAGAAGAACAGAGCAGCAATATAGAAGTTACTGCTAAAACCATCCACAGTACCAAAACAACAGTACATGGCAGTGAGGGTGTGGTCGTATATTACGGTGATACAGTGATCAAAGCAGACAAAGCCAGTTACAACAGAGAGACAAAACTCCTTGTGCTGGATGGAAAAGTGGAAATGATAGGGTATCAGGGCTCTAAAGAGCATACCTCGCATCTTGAAATTCAGACAGATACCAATGAAGTCAATTTTAAAGAACTTTTTCTGGTCTCTAAAAATGATGTATGGCTCTATACGGACAAGGCAAAACGTCTTGACGGAAATTATACTTTTGGACGCTCTGTACTTTCAAGCTGTGATGCCGATGACCCTTTATGGAAAATGGCTTTTGAAAGATCCAAGTATGACAGTGAAGATGAGTATATGAAAGTCTATGACGCAAAAATATACTTTAAAGATGTACCGGTCATGTACACTCCCTATATGGCTTTTTCAACCAACAATGACCGGGCTTCAGGTCTGCTCTTCCCTCTTTTTGGTGTCTCTTCCAGTGAAGGATATATCTATGAACAGCCT
>DQSX01000175.1 GCA_015663065.1 Sulfurovum sp. | reverse complement strand
TGTATAAATCTGGGCGGAAATACTTTGTTTTACACAAAGCCAACCCTCTTTTTAAGTCCGTGATTTTACTATGATTACCCTTTAAGAACTCTGAAACAACTTCATTATTTTCATAAATCGTTGGTTTGGTAAATGAAGGGGCTTCCAAAAGTGCTTCTTCAAAGCTCTCAACGCTTAAAGAGTCACTGTTACCCAACACTTCAGAGACATTTCTGCTAATGGCATCACAAAGCACCATAGATGCCAGTTCACCACCTGTTAAGATGAAATCTCCTATGGAAAAAAGCTCGTCTGCTTCTGCTTCTATGACACGTTCATCTATGCCTTCATAGCGTCCGCTTACGAAGACTATATGCTCTTTTTTCGCCAAACGTTTTGCATCATTTTGCGTAAAACGTTTGGCAACAGGAGAGAGAAAGATCACATGTGCCTTTGAAGACTTGGAGCGTATGTCAGACAGTGTATCCATCAAAGGCTGCGGTGTCATTAACATACCGGCACCACCACCTATCATTGGTGCATCAACACGATTGTGTTTGTCTGTTGTAAAGTCACGTGGGCTAGAAAAGTCTATAGATATCTTCTCATCTTCAATAGCACGTTTTAAAATACTTTCAGAGAAGTATCCCTTGATAAGGTTTGGGAAAAGTGTAACGAATGTGAATTTCATAACGATCAACTCGCTTCTAAAATGTCTTTGGCATCTTTCGTATAGATCTTTTTTCCTTCTGTATCTGCAGTAAGTACATAACGGTCAATATAGGGGAGTAGAAAGCTTTTGGAAAAGCCCTCTTCCACCAGTGCATCATCTGTCTTGATCACAAGATAATCTATGTCGACCATTCGCTGAATGTCATCCACTGTACCCAAAACCAAGTCATCCTGCACAAGTGTACAGCCTTCAATGTCAAAATAGAAATGCTCTCCCTCTTTAAGAAAGCAGTTCTCCTCTGTTTGCTTTAAGTCTGTATATATCTTTGCATTGGTAAGTTTTTTGGCAGAATCGATGCTTTCATACCCTGTAAAACGGATGGTTCCACGTGTAAAATTGACATCAGAGATCGTAAGATCACCACGGTCACACTTAAACGTAGATCCTACTTTGAACTGTTCAGGGAAATCGGTATGTAAGTTGAGTTTGAGGTCGCCCCAGAGTCCAATCGTTCGCCCGATCTGAGCGATGTAAAATTGTTCTTGGGACATGAAGTGTTTACTCTGCAGCTTTGACATTGACACGGTAATTTTTACCGCCTTTTGCCTTACATCCTGAGATGACTGCTTTAATGGAGTTGATCATTTTTCCGCCTTTTCCGATAAGTTTACCTACATCTTCGCTGTTTGCAAAGATCGTGATTTCATCAAATCCTTCATCAACCTCTGTTATATCTATGCGGATATCTTCAGGGTTGTTTACCAGGAGTTTGGTATAGGAGAGGAGAAAGTCATTCACCATAAGAACTATTTTTTACCAGCAAGTCTTTTTACAGTCGGGCTCATTTGTGCACCAACAGAAGTCCAATAGTTCAATCTCTCTTCATCAAGTGTAAGCTCTTTGTTTTCAGATACCGGGTTATAGTGTCCGATTACTTCGATCCAACCACCATCTCTTCTTTTTCTGCTGTCTGTTACTACGATTCTGTAAAATGGTTTCTTTTTTCTACCCATTCTTGT
>DQSX01000093.1 GCA_015663065.1 Sulfurovum sp. | reverse complement strand
GCCGTATTACGCTTGGCAGGCTTTTCACCTACATCACGAATAAGCTTTATCATCTCATCCTGATTCATTTCATTCTTCGCACCTGCGGCTGAGACAACATTCTCTTCCATCATCGTTGAACCAAGGTCATTAGCACCAAAAAGCAGTGCCATCTGACCGATGTATGAACCCTGTGTCACCCAGGAACTCTGGATGTTGGGTACATTGTCCAAAAAGAGTCTTGCCACTGCCAAATAGCGTAAATACTGGTTGGATGTCGTCTTGGTAATGGTCGGAAGTTCACGTTTGAGCTGGGTATGGTCACTCTGATACGACCACATGATAAAAGCTCTGAAACCACCCGTTTCATCTTGCAGCTGGCGTACATAGTCCCAGTGCTCTACGATCTCACGTGTAGTCTCTACCGTCCCGTACATCATCGTTGCTGTGGACTTGACCCCCAGTTTGTGCGCCTGTCTGTGTACTTCGAGCCACCGGTCTTTGTCGTGTTTTTTAGGGGCGATGATGTCACGGACACGATCAGAAAGAATCTCTGCTCCGGCTCCGGGTATAGAGCTCAAACCCTTTGCCTGCAAACGGCGCAACACTTCTGCAACAGTGATCTTGGAGCGGTTGGCAATGTAGTCTATCTCAATGGAAGAGAAGCCGTGAATGGTCACTTGCGGATACTTTTTTGAAATGTGTTCAACCAGATCTTCATACCACTCTATTTCGAGTTTGGGGTGTACCCCGCCCTGAAAGAGGATTTGTGTACCGCCAATGGCAATGAGTTCATCGATCTTCTGGTCGATTTCATCAAAAGTGAGAATGTACGCATCTTCTTTTTTCTCATGGGTATAAAAGGCACAAAACTTACAATCTACCCAGCAAATGTTAGTATAGTTGATGTTTCTGTCTACCACAAAAGTCGTTACACCCTTGGGGTGCATCTCTTTTTTTCGGGCAAGCGCCATTTTGCCCAGTGTTTTAAGGTCTGCTTTTTCTATGAGTTCAACGGCTTCGTCAATGCTCATACGTTTTGTGAGTGCTGATGTCATACATTTCCTTTCCACTTCGACAGGCTCAGTGACCGAAATGCCGGTGGCTGAGCTTGTCGAAGCCCTATTCTTTTCCTATAGCATCCAAAACACCATTGATAAACTGTGGTGACTTTTCATCTGCAAGCTTTTTAGCCAGTTCAACGGCTTCGTTAATGATGATGGCTTTGTCTGTTTTCGCTACTAAGATCTCATACGCACCCAGTCTCATGATCGCTTTTTCCACTTTACCAATGGCATCATAGTCCCAGTCGGTTAAATGTTTTTCTATCTCTTTGTCCAACATATCAAGGTTTTCTACTGTCCCTGCAAAAAGTGTATTTGAAAACTCTCTTTGCTTGTTGCGTATCTTACCCTCTTCAAGAATTTCATCTGAAAAACTTGCAATGTTCTCATTACCAAGGTCGTAAGCATATAAAAGTCCTACAACTGCCGTTCTGGCCTGGTGTCTTGTTGCCATTTAATTTCCTTTCGCAGGGTGGATGGATCCACCGTTGTAATATTTGGTGGGTGAACCCACCCTACGCGATTTTATTTTTCCAATGATGTGTA
This sequence comes from Sulfurovum sp., assembly GCA_015663065.1. GTDB lineage: Bacteria > Campylobacterota > Campylobacteria > Campylobacterales > Sulfurovaceae > Sulfurovum. The sequence continues at coordinate 6,958 of DQSX01000093.1, read as the reverse complement.
AAGGTTCATAAGTTCGATCAATCCAACCATGGCTTCTGCACCTTTATTTCCTGCTTTGGTACCTGCTCTCTCGATAGCCTGTTCAATACTGTCTACAGTAAGCACTCCAAACGTAGCCGGCTTTCCGTATTTTAATGTGACGGATGCCACACCTTTGGTTGCTTCAGCCGAAACATAGTCAAAGTGCGGTGTTGCACCTCTGATGACTGCACCCAGACAACATACGGCATCGTATTTACCTGAAGCCAAAGCTTTGTCCAGTGCAAATGGTACTTCAAATGCTCCCGGTACCAAAATAAGGTCAAGATCGTCTGCATTTCCGCCATGTCTAACATAGGCATCCTGTGCACCCTCTACCAGTCTGTCTGTGATGAAGTGGTTAAATCTTGCATTGATGATCGCTACTTTTTTACTTTTATCTACTTGGAGATTACCTTCTACTGTTGTCATACTCTTCCTTTTATTTGTTTGCATATATTTAATTTGTTCGCTCGTCATTCTGAACTTGATTCAGGATCTCATTTACTTTCACAACTACTTTTGAATCTTAAAGGGATCCTCAATCAAGTTCAGGATGACACACACTTACTCTACAATACTTCTGATCGCATCGATCTCTTTGATCAGCGCATCCAGTTTTATTAATTCTATCATATTTGGTCCGTCACTCAAAGCGATGCCTGGGTCAAAGTGTGTTTCAAAGAAGAAACCATCCACTCCCACCGCTGCTGCTGCACGTGAAAGATAGGGCACAAATGAAGCATCCCCACCCGAAGAACTGCCACCAGAGGCAGGCATCTGTACAGAGTGTGTGGCATCAAAGATCACCGGAGCGAATTCTCTCATGGTCTTTAAACCGCGCATATCTACCACAAGGTTCCCGTAACCAAAACTTGAACCTCGCTCTGTGAGCCATACATTGTATTTATCAGCATTCTCATAAGAGACTTCACCATCAAACCCTCTGGTCTTGAGTACTTTTGCTACCGAGTGCTCCATCGCGGCAGGTGCAAGAAATTGCCCTTTTTTAATGTTCACGACTGCTGACGTTTGTGCCGCTGCGACCAACAGATCTGTCTGACGGGACAAAAAGGCAGGGATCTGCAATACATCTGCCACTTCTGCCACTTCTGCAGGTTGTGTATAGTCATGCACATCAGTGAGGATCTTGTACCCGAACTGCTCTTTCACTTCCTGGAGCATTTTAAGCCCCTCTTCCAGACCCGGACCTCTGAAGGAGTCAAGGCTTGTACGGTTGGCTTTGTCAAAACTCGCCTTAAAGTAGAACTCTTTGGTACAGTCTTCATGGTATTTTTCCAAAGACTCTGCAATACGCATCACATTGTCTCTGCTCTCTAGGACGCAGGGTCCTGCAATTAAAATCATTTAGATCCTTGATATATTTGGCTTCAACAGGCTCAGCCAATGTTCCTTGAGCCTGTCGAAAGGATTATTTTTTTGCAAAAGCTACAAGCAGCCCTGACATAATAACCAAGATTATACCCAAAACTGTCCAAAAATCAGGTATAGGGTCTCCCAACATCACTCCGATGATGACTGCAAAGACTATGTTGCTGTAACTTATGGTGCCAACTATCCCGGCTTTGGTGAGCTCATAGGCTTTGGTCATCAACAGCTGAGATACAGTGGCTGAAAGCCCTACTGCCGTCACATAGAGCCACTCTATACCTTGGGGCATGACAAATGCTGCAAACATCCAGTCAAACTCTTCAGAGACAGAAACATAAGGGGTGACCAGCATCAACAGTAGTGGTGCGATGGTTCCCACTCCCATAAAAGACATCACTATGGCACGGGTATCATAATACTCTCTGAGTTCACGTATGGAGGTGTATGCCAAAGCGGCACCTATGCCTGAGAAGATACCCAGAATGTCATATTTGTCAAAACTTCCCCCTTCGGGCTGTGCGACCATCACAATACCTATAAACCCAAGGACAATGGCAATCAGTGCAGACTTGTGTAACTTCTCGTTTAAAAAAATGTAGGCAAAAATGGCGACAAATATAGGAGAGGTTTTGTTATAGGTCACCGCCTCTCCAAGGGGGATATGTGCCATAATATAAAAGTATGCCAAAAGCGCAGCAAAACCCATGCTGCCTCTGAAAAGAAGCAAAAATGGCTTGCCGCCTTTTTGTTTTAACGGTACTTTATAGATGGCAAGACCCACAAGGACAACACCAAAGATATTTCTGAAAAAAGTGACTTCAACGGGAGGCAGGACTTGAGAGACCACTTTGGCAAAACCACCCATGGCAGCAAAACTCAGTGATGCCAGGAGCATATACAAGATACCTCTGTCGATATTTTTGATTTTATCTTTCAATGTGATCCTAAATTTTTTCCGAAGTGTAACATATTTGGGTAAAATACGTACTATGAATGAGACAGAATTTTATACCAGGCTTTTAGCTTTACCTGACGGAGCAAATGATGTGCATTATTTAGCTAAACGTTATCTGCTTAGAAAAGAAACTTTACTTGATGGAAAACTTATAAAAATATATGCCGAAGATCTCTCTTCGAAAGATATCGTCTCGGGGAACTATTACCCCAGTATGAAGAACGGGATGTTAAAGCCTTGTGAAATGTCCGATGAAAAAGTAATAGATTTTGTGCTAAATTTGACTATAATTACATAAACAGAAATCAGGGGTACATTCAGCATGTCCACACAAAGCCAGATAGACAATAACGCAACACTCACACTGAACGTCATAGATGGTCTTGACATGGGCATACACACCAGAGTACAGGATATACTCTCGCCTATGTATGAGACTTTTCCTTTGTTGACCAAAATCATCTTTGGTATTCCCCTTGCTAACCTCATTGCAGCGATACTGGTATTTTTTCTTTTTCTTTTTTTACGTGGTATTTTCACAAATGTGATCATGGTCTTTGCACAGCAGCTTGCGAAAAAAACAACAACATATTATGACGACAAGATCATCTCTGCACTCAAGGCACCTTTGAGTTTTACCTTTATTATTTTGGGCCTGCACCTCTTTTTTCTCATTATATACAAAGAGACCAATACAATCAAAAATATTCTTGAGACCATGATGGTCTACACACTTTTTTGGGCCATTCTCTCTGTTGTAGAAGCTTTACGCGGTGCCATTTACGGCATCACAGGCAAGTTTAGTTCTGACCTCTCCAAAGAGATGGGGAACTTCATCATTGCCATTGTTAAAATACTCATTACAGGGGTTGGACTGGGTGCCATGCTTCAGGTCTGGGGCATCAATGTCACTGCACTGGTAGCTTCATTGGGTATTGGTGGTTTGGCATTTGCTTTGGCTGCCAAAGATACCGCAGCAAACCTTTTTGGCTCTTTTTCACTGCTAGCGGACAAGTCCATACGCATTGGTGAGTGGATCAAAGTCAACGGTGTTGAGGGAACTGTAGAAACCATTGGGATGAGAACTACTAAAATACGCTCCTTTCAAAAATCTCTCATTACCGTTCCCAATCACATTGTGGCGAACAACCCCATAGAGAACTTTTCAAGAAGAGGTATTCGCCGTATTAAAATGCACATTGGATTGACTTATGATACCAGTTCTGAACAGATCACGAAGATCATGGCAGATATTAAAGCAATGCTGCAAAATCATGAAGGTATTTCCCAAAGTGATTCACTCATGGTAAACTTTGACACCTTTGGAGACTCTTCACTGAATATTTTCATTTACACCTTTACAAAAACTGCCAACTGGGCGAAATATCTGGAGATCAGAGAAGATGTAAATCTGCAGATCATGAAGATCGTAGAAGAGAATGGGTCTGCTTTTGCTTTTCCTTCCCAGAGTATTTATGTGGAACAGTTGCCAAATCATATTAAAAGTTAAGAGATTTTAACCTAGCAATAGGATCCTCAAGCTTGTTTGAGATAAAGTAATTTGAATTACAAGCTGAAGCTGACTCGAACAAGTTACGAGTGTCCTAATGAACCTTAACACTATATTTCTGCTATAATACGCGTAATTATTCAGAAAGAAAATCATAATGCAAGAAAATAACCTAAAAAAAGTAGCCATTGTCGGACGTCCTAACGTAGGAAAATCTTCCCTCTTTAACCGTTTGGCACGTCAAAGAGATGCCATTACTTCCGATATGTCCGGAACCACCAGAGACATTAAAAAACGTGTGGTGACCATTTCAGGGAACCATGAATTCGAAGTCATTGACACCGGGGGGATCGACTACTCTTCTGCACTCTTTTCCAAAGTGGCAGAGTTTTCTCTTCGTGCTGCAGAGCAGGCAGATATCATCATCTACATGGTGGACGGGAAAACCCTGCCATCTGAAGAAGACCGAGAACTTTTTTACAAGCTTCAAGACCTTAACAAACCTCTCGCACTGGTCGTGAACAAAATAGACAATGACAAAGAAGAAGAGCGTTACTGGGAATTTCTGGAGTTTGGTGCAGATGCCACTTTTCCTATGTCTGTCTCTCACAACCGATACTTCAACGATTTTTATGCCTGGATGGAAGAGCATATTCCTGCCATAGAAGAAGAGGCAGGTCTGGAACTGTCAGAAGATACAGAGATCGACCCTTTTGACGAGATTGTACGCGACATCAACAGTACGGTTGAAGAGGTGGACAACAAAATACGTGTGGCTATCATCGGACGTGTCAATACAGGAAAATCTTCACTCTTGAATGCATTGCTGGGAGAAGAGCGTTCTGTGGTTTCAGATGTTGCAGGTACCACCATTGATCCTATAGATGAAACGATCGACCATGACGGCTATGAAGTGACCTTTGTGGACACTGCGGGGATAAGACGAAAATCCAAGATCGTCGGCATTGAGAAGTATGCACTGACACGTACCACCGAAATGCTTAAAAAAGCGGACCTTGTACTGTTGATGTTAGACTCCACCACACAGATATCAGAACTGGATGAACGTGTTGCGGGACTCATCGAAGAGTACAAACTTGCCTGCCTGATAGTCCTGAACAAATGGGATATCAACGACGAAAGAAGTTATGAGCAAGTGGTCGATGACATTCGTGATGAACTCAGATTCCTGCACTATGCACCGTTTATTACCATTTCAGCAAAAACAGGTTTGCGTGTGCATAAAATTCTTGACCAGATCACTGCTATTTACAAGCGTTACCAGCAGCGTATCCCTACTTCGGAACTGAATGATACCCTGCGTCAGGCCATCAGACGACACCATGTCCCGTCACACAACGGTGCAGTGGTGAACATTAAGTTTGCAACACAGTATGAGACCAAACCACCCAAAATAGCACTCATATCCAATAGACCGGAGTTCATACACTTCTCCTACAAACGCTACCTTGCAAATTTCTTTCGAGAGAAGTTTGATTTTGAAGGGGTCCCACTGGATATCGTTGCGCGAAAACGTGGTCAGAGAATAGATGAGGATGAGGAATATATCTAAGAAACATGAACCCTAAACTTGTTTAGGACAAAATATTGCCTAAAATTTGTTTGAGGTTCTTGACTAAGAGATTCTGAATCAAGTTCAGAATGACGTACATTCTGCTATAATTTCTAAAAATTATTGCAGGAATCACTATGCGCGTACTTACAGGAATCCAGGCTTCAGGGAAACTCCATATAGGAAACTATTTTGGTGCCATGAAACCGATGATCGAACTTCAGGAAGAGAATGAACTCTTTACCTTTATAGCCAACTACCACTCCTTGACCACTTCTAAAAATGCTGAAACATTAAGACAATATACCCTTGATGCTGCTGTAGATTACCTCTCTGTAGGACTGGACCCTGAGAAAACCACTTTTTGGGTACAAAGCCATGTACCTGAAGTCCTTGAACTCTACTGGATACTCTCCAAGTTCACCCCTATGGGTCTGCTTGAACGTGCACACTCTTACAAAGACAAAGTAGCCAAAGGGATTGCCACAAACCATGCACTTTTTTCCTACCCAGTGCTTATGGCAGCCGATATTCTACTCTACGATACACAAAAAGTACCGGTAGGAAAAGACCAGATACAACATGTGGAGATGACACGTGATACCGCCGTTAAATTCAACAACGAATATGGAGAGATCTTTGTACTGCCAGAACATGTGGTAGCAGAAGAAGTGGCGACTATTCCTGGTATTGACGGACAGAAGATGTCTAAGTCTTATGACAATGCCATTGACCTTTTCATGGATGAAAAAGCACTTCAAAAAAGATGTAACAAGATCATCTCATCATCCACACCCCTTGGTGAAGCACTGGAGTGGGAAGAGTGTAACATTTACAACATGGCAGCACTCTTTTTAGATGCAGAGCAGAAACGAGAACTGCAGGAACGTTACAAAAGCGGAAAAGAAGGCTATGGTCACTTTAAAAAGTACCTCAAAGAGCTCATCTGGGAAGAGTTGGGTGAAGCCAGAGAAAAAAGAGAATATTATTTGAGTCATACAGATGAAGTGAATGATATTTTAGCCATGGGTGCAAAAAAAGCCAAAACGATCGCTGATGCCAAAATGGAAAAAGTAAGAGCTGCCATCGGCTTATAGGTTTATTGATCTGATCTCAATCTCTCTGCCAAAGATATTGCTTACAATATCTTTGGATATCTTCGCTGTAGTATAAAGAACACCTGTAAGTTTCCCATGATTTCTATGGCCATTTTCCCGACTCAAACGTAACAAATGTTTTGCAATGGCTTCACCTGTATGGATCAGGTTCATTCTTCTTTGCATGACATGTTCAATAACATCTGAGACCAAAGGGTAATGTGTACAGCCAAGTACAATGGTATCGACATCTGCTTCACGCATAGGGTGTAACCAGTTTTCCAGCATCTCTCTTGTTTTATCTGTATGGATCTCACCCTTTTCGATCTGTTCAACTAGACCGGGACAAGCCTGTTCATACAGGACAACTTCTTTTTTGGTAGACAATATAGATGCAAGCTGCTGATACTTCT
>DQSX01000202.1 GCA_015663065.1 Sulfurovum sp. | reverse complement strand
GTTGATATAATCCGTATAAGAGAGGATGATCCGCAATACCTTATCAGACACATTTGGCATACTGTAGTCAGCAACAGATCGTAATGTTTCAGGAGTTTGGGTTTCAAGTACTTGTAGCCCCTGCAAGATACGCTCTTTATCTAGTCCAACCATCATCACGGATGCTTCTTCCATCGCTTCTGGTCTCTCATGTGCTTCACGGATGTTAAGTGCAGGGAATTTTAAGATTGAAGACTCTTCACTAATGGTTCCACTGTCACTGAGCACAGCCTTGGCATCCATTTGTAACTTGACATAATCATTAAATCCTAATGGTTTCATGAGTTTGATAAGTGAGTTAAAAGTCACTTCTTTTTCTTCAATCTTATTACGTGTACGTGGATGTGTTGAGACGATGATCGGCATCTTATAGATCTCTGCCATTGCATTGAGTGTTTCTACCAAGGCATCAAAGGTTCTGTCACTTCCGATGTTCTCTTCTCTATGTGCAGATACAACAAAGTACTTTCCTTTTTCTAAAGAGAGTTCATTGAGAATTCTTGAAGCTTTTATATCATCCAGCTTAGAATGTACCACTTCATATATTGGACTGCCGGTTTTGATGATACGATCAGCAGGTAAACCTTCCCGAAGAAGATACTCTCTGGCAATGTCAGAGTAGGTCATATTGATATCAGAGATGTGATCGACTATCTTCCTGTTTGTTTCTTCAGGAACTCTTTGGTCAAAACAGCGATTCCCTGCTTCCATATGGAAGATAGGTATCTGCCTTTTTTTAGCTGGAATAGCACAGAGACAAGAGTTAGTATCACCTAAAACTAAAAAGGCATCAGGTTGCACCTCTGCAAGCAGGGGATCGACTTTGATGATGATATTGCCAATAGTCTCAGCCGCAGTACCCAGTGCAGCATTGAGGAAATAATCTGGTTTTCTAAGTCCAAAGTCTTTAAAAAAGACTTCATTAAGCTCATAGTCATAATTCTGTCCCGTATGTACGATGATCTGCTCTATCGCTTCTGATTCATCCAGTTTTTTCATTACGGCTGCAAGCCTAATGATCTCAGGGCGTGTTCCCACTACTGTCATTACTTTTAGTTTCTTGTGGCTTCTCATTTCTTTCCTCTTGTATTAAATTAATTTTATTTGAATAACTGTGAATGTGTACCTATACGTGTTAATCGCAAGATATCATCTTCTATTACATAAATTATCAAAAGGTCTCCACCTATATGAAATTCTCTAAACCCAATGTAATTACCACTTAAACTATGATCTCTTGATTCAGGAGGAAGTTCATTGCCTTCTAAAAGTGTCACTAGGTATTTTAAATACTTCACATATTGGGTATCTGTTAATTTTACTTTTCCATACTCTTTCTTAAATGTTTTAGTGCGAAAGAGTTTCATGTTCTCTCTTCAGATCATCAAGTGTAATATACTCCCCATCCAATTCCATACCTTCTTTCATAGCCTTAAGCGTTTCATCATTGGGAATCTTTGCTTCAAAAGGCAAACCTCTTTCCAGTACAACCATGCGGTTAAACATATTCACAGCCTGAGAATAGCTCATTCCTATGTATTTCAAAATATCTTTAGCTTCTTTGTAATCATGTTCTTCTAAACGGATTGTTGTTTGTGTCTTAGACATAACAGGTCCTTTTTTGCTCATTATATCCCAAATGGGATGTTTTGTCAATTTTTATCTAAAAAGCTTTTATACCTTTAAAAAATAGGTATCAGGATACTCTCTGTCAAAAGTTTCATTTGCCCAGAGTAGCAGTACCATTTCAGAGTCACCTGTGTTGGTAATGTCATGAGTATACCCAGG
>DQSX01000179.1 GCA_015663065.1 Sulfurovum sp. | reverse complement strand
TGATGTAATTTTTCTCATAGATGACTCCATTTAGCAGTTTATGAAGTGTCGGCAAGCCGGATCACCGATGCTTGCCTGGAGAGGAAGACAATAAGCGTGATTTTATTTAAGACCCTGTCCCATACCACCTCCCTGTCTGTTCTGATTCATACGGTTGATCTGATGTTTTGTAAACTCATCTTGGCTGATAACACCGTCTTTGTTCGTGTCGATACTTTCAAATGTCGGAGCTTTACTTGCATTTTTCATCATTTTGCCTTCACTGGCTTTTTGCGACATACGTGCAGCCTGCGCCTCGTAAAACTCTTTTTGTGTTATTCTGCCGTCTTTATTGAGGTCATAGCTGGCAAATGTTGGTCTGTTCTGCATACCTTTTCGCCCTTTGCCCATACCACCTCTCTGTCCCATCATACCTTTCCCCATTTCTTTTGCCCCAGGTCTATTCTGCATAAAGAGTTGTCTCTCTTCTGGTGTCATCGTCTGCATTCTTTTTTGCATTTCGGCTCTGAATGCAGGTCTGTCGGCAGGAGAGAGAGTTCCTCTCAAATTGATCAGCTCCTGTGTACTCATCTGACTAAAATCCATTGCCATTACAGCTGCTGTTGCAAAGAGCATTGATATAACTATTCTGTTCATAGTTGATCCTTTGTTGTGTATTGCATCCTTTACTCTGAATGCTTATTAACAGTATAAACAGGCTATATAAACTCTATATAAATTATTGCTCTCCCATTAAATAACACGAATGTTTGATGCTGTAAATTCTGTTATATATTCCGGGTTAAAAGCTAATCTTCGAAAAGACTTTTTGTCCGGAAGATTGAAGCGAAAATTCAAAACCGTACAGATCCGTTATTTTTTTTACAATATGCAGTCCCAGACCGAATCCTCCATCATCCTTCTCGCCCCTGATGAATTTCTGTATCATCTTTTCAGGTTTCTCAATTCTTCCGTCATTAATGATCTCCAGGCTGTGAGAGAGTTTTATCTCTATCGTTCCTTGCGGGGGTGTATATTTGATCGCATTAAAGAGCAGGTTGTCTATGATCCTTATCAGATCCTCTTCATCCATGAAAACCTTTTTTGGTGAAAGGTCAGTATGTATCTGCAGTTTTTTATTGTGTATGTTCGTCTCAAAAAAGCTGATCCTCTCTTTCAGTACTTCATCGACCAATATCTCTCTCTTTTCCTTTTTGGAGGTATGGTTAAGTTTGATAAAACTTAAATCTTTGAATATCTTTGAGACCCGGAATGAGGAAGCTATGATTTTTTTCAACTCTTCATTCTCTTTCAGTTCCGGGTGCAGCGCCTGCAGCATCTCAATATTGATGACAATATTACTGATAGGCGTATTGATCTCATGTGTTGCATCTGTAATAAAGTCTTCCAGAAGGAGAATGCTTTCTTTCATAGGCTTTAAAAATATCCTACCTAGAACGATCGAGAATAAAACAACAAAGAATATGGCAAAGAGGAAGAAGTAAAAGAGTTTCTCTTTCAGGTTTTGAATTTCAGAAGAGATATCCATATAGGAAACAAAATTCATGTTTCCCCACTTTTTGTGTGTTTGATGCATATAGTAAAGCCGATCTTTCTCTATCCAGTACTCTTTGGAAAAATAGATATGCTCAGGTTTGAAGTT
>DQSX01000126.1 GCA_015663065.1 Sulfurovum sp. | reverse complement strand
GAGTGTAGAATGTAGGATGATACCTACACTCGTAAACTTAACAAGGAGTTACGTTTTCAGCTTGTGGGCCTTTTTGACCTTCACCAACTTCAAATGTTACTGCTTGACCTTCAGCCAATGTAACACGTCCGCCACTGTCGTTGTTTACTTGACGGAAGTGTACGAATACATCTGCTCCACCATCGTTCTGTTGGATAAATCCATAACCTTTTTCATCGTTGAACCATTTTACAGTTCCGTTTACTAATTCTGCCATTGTTGTACCTTTAGGTAATAATTTTCACTTATGGACATCTATATCCCTGTATAAGCGGAATCCAAATTGGTGAGAGTCTTTCGGGGGCTAGCAGAGTTTTCACACACACTGAACACACGGAAGATGAACTCGAACCTCATCTTTCATCGAAAATATTGTATCTATATTCTTGTACACTTTACCTTAGTTACTATAAAAAAAGATAATAATCGTTAATTTTCATTCAATCTCCAGAAAAATATCTTATTTTCATCTCCTGAAGAGATGACAGAAGTCTCATTGATAAAGAAGATTTTATTGGGGATGGCGTAGTGTCCGACCAGTCTGTCACCTCTTTTTTTACTTCGTATATCAAAGAGTTGAAGGTAGTGCTCCAGTCCGGAAGAGTAGGCTCCCGTACTTCCACTGGGGCTAAGACCTACAGCATAAACAAGGAAGTCAGATTTTAAGTGGTAAGCATCGGCATTTTCCCGGTAGACACCCACACGTCTGTCCTGTCCTGCAGTGACTATGGTACCGTTTGCATAGGCCACTTTGTAAATGTTGTCTACATGTTCAGAAGAGAATGTTTTTTCAATGCGAGAGGATGCTACATCAATAAGCTTGACTGAGCCGCTTTCATCTGAAATGACCATTTTATTCTTATCGGCAGAGAGTGCCATGTCACCCATCGTACTCTCTGAAACCTGTCTGTCATAGAGTTTTGAACCTTCATCCTTGTCATACAATATAAGCTCAGAGCCAAAAGAACCGAAGATCATTTTGTTTTCTGAGGTAAAGAGTACTTTTTTAGGCATCATCTGTTTTGTCTCATCAATGATCTTTGTAAGGTTTTTTCCGTCATCGATCCAAATATTCCTGTAGGCACTCATGCCTGAAGAGACCAGCAGTGTTTTTCCATGACTTCTGTCTACACTGTGTACACGTGCAGGAATGGTCTTCCCTTTGACTGTCTGTAGCGTAGGAAGGTGGATCTTTCTGATGATCTCCTGTTTGCTCAGGTCAATAATATCTACAGTCCCTTCATCTGTTGCTACATAGAGGTAACCGTTATCCTCTACAAAATCACTGACCAGTCCTGAAGTGTGAATAGTTGCAATGGGCTTGATATCTTGGCTATAGAGTGTCACAATAAAAAGTGTTAAGAGAAATACAATGTTATACATTAAGGGTGCTGCCTTCTGTTTTTTATCATTTTGAGTGCTGTTTCTCTTTTTGCAATACCGAGTAATGTTTCTTTTGTAAGATCAGGAAAAGTACCGTTTCTGCCTTTTCCGTCATCCCCGTGACAGCCTCCGCAGTTGGAAGTATATAACATGGCAGCATCTTTTTCGTAAGGTTTTTCACACTTTTTTCCAGAAAACTCTATAACAAAACAGGCGATCTTTGCTGCATCTTCGGGATGTGCAAATCCTCCCTCCATTTCACCGGCAGGAAAATCAAATTGGTCTGACCCGTGGTTTATGACACGCATAATATACGCTTTGAGCGTAGACACTGTATGAAGCTTCTCAAGCTCTTCTTGATAATGTTCTGTTTTATGGGTTTTGGTATGTGCTGTATAGGTCTGACTCTTAGGTACAAATACTTTTTCATTTTCTTTATAGAATGCATTAAAGAGAGCATATAAAAGTACAAGAAGTATTGCGAAGTAAGGCATATTTTTTTCCATGGAGTATTTTATAGTAACTTTTGTTAATCAATACTTCCGTTAAAAATAGTTAGTAGCCAAATTGCAGAGAAAGTGGTATGACCAAGGGGTAAAATTGTATTTTTCTTATGTCCCATCTTGATATTATGGCATGCTTGACACTGCTGATGCGTATCACATCTTTGTAGGGTACTATGGGGGCATTGGGATCAAGTTGTTTAAGCATGGTATTGAACTGTCTGTTACTCATACCATAGACAAATTTTAAACGCTGACTTTCATCCTGTTGGGCGATGACATTGAGTATTTGATGATTGGGTAAAGCAAGCTGATAGGCATAGAGGTCATTTCTTGCATAGACCCGTATGATGGAGCTTGTTTCAAAAAGCACAGATATGCTAGTCATAGCAGGCGGTGAAAACTCATACAGATCATCTGTTCTTGCCTCTTCAAAGACTACAATATTGCCTTCTTTCAGACGCAATATCTTTTGGGAAAGAAAGAGGGTCGAGAAATTTGCTCTCTTTTTCTGAAGCAGATCCGCATCAAGCAGTACCTGGTTCTGTTCAACTTGCAAAGAGAGTCTGTTTTGTGAATGATCAATGCCTGATACCCCACAGCCACTCAGAAAGAAGACAGCTGTAAGTAAAAGCACTGTCTTGAAGTAAAAGAT
>DQSX01000139.1 GCA_015663065.1 Sulfurovum sp. | reverse complement strand
CCACAAAAAGCGCTACTTTCCTTTTGCGCTTTTGTGCCTGATAAGTGATGATCTCATAAAGGTTAGAAAACTGCTTATCCATCTTAGAACTCGTAAGCCATACCTACAGTTGTTAACATGGCTCCACCACCACCGAAGCTTGCACCATTGGCTTGAATGATAGGATTATCATTCACACCTCTTTCGATAGACAGCGGCTCTTTAGAGTCATACAGGAATGCTGCACCCCAAGAGAGTGCTTCTGACTGCTGATAACGGAAACCCATAGTGAAGATCTTTGCATCAGAATCTGCCAATTCAAAGCTTAGAGTTTCAACAGGTACCGGTGTTTCGTTGATCGAGAAACCCATCATCACTGTAATTTTTTCTAATTCTACTGTCGCACCAAGCCTGAAAGTATTTGTGTCTTCCCAGTTTTTGTCAGAAATTGGCAGATTTGTACCTGTAAACTCTAATGTCTCATAGCTTGACCAGAATGTTCTTTCATACACAGCTTCCAACGTAAATGTATTATTCCAGGTTTTTGAAATAGCTAGATTTAGTGCTGCAGGCAAAGGTACAGATACACCTGCATCTCCTGTAATCGTAGTGCCAGTAGGAGAACCTATTGGGTATGTAATCGTTGCTGTACCTTCTTCATCAAGATCTACATTTGATCTGTATGTTGCAGCAATATTAATATCTTCTGTTGGTTTATATGTTGCAGCCAAGTTATAACCAAACTCAATGGTATCCCCCTCCATATCAACTTTAAAAGGACTCCCTAGTGCTGCAGCATTATTTTTAACTACGCCCTCACTGTAGATCAACCTAAGTCCACCGGCAATAGCAAAATTATCCATTACTTTGTAAGAAACTGCACCGCTAAGTTCAATATTTTTCAAAGTAAACTCTTCTGCAAATGCTGATGCAGGAGATTTTTCCCATCTTTTTGTCAAACCGCCTGGAGCAGTCAAAGAGAGTCCCCATCTAAACGCATCCATTGGTGCTGCCACATAGTGGAAATTAGGGATTAAAATATTTTCTGTTTCTGATTTAAATTGACCATAATAGTCTTGAGAAGGCAAATGCGCCAAAGTAACCGCACCTTCTACATACTGTTTGTCACCCATGAATGCCATATTTGCCGGGTTGAAATAGGCTGTATCTGCATGTGTAGTGTGTGCCACATAGGCTGCTCCCAATGCCATTGAGTTTAGTGATTGTTCAGGGATCTTGTATCCCCCTGCCATTAGAACTGAAGATGCTACAGCACTGAGTGCCAGACCTTTTACGATTGTTTTCATGTTTTCTCCTTGTTTTTGTCCACGTCATTCTGAACTTGATTCAAGATCCAAAACGGAAACTGAATGCATAGATCCTAAATCAAGTTCAGGATGACGTATTAATTTTCTACCAAAGCATATAACGCCTTGATCTCCTCTGCCCAGATCGACTCGTCAATTGTTTCCAAGACAAGTGGTATGTCATCCATACGTGAGTCGTTCATGATGAATTTAAAGGCATCCCAGCCTATCTCTCCGAGTCCAAGTGACTGGTGTCGGTCTACCCTTGAACCCAGCTTAGGTTTGGAGTCGTTGATGTGCATGCCCATGAGGTATTCACTTCCTACGATCTTGTCAAAATCACCCCATGTTTTGTCATACGCATCTCTTGTCCGGATGTCGTAACCTGCGGTAAACATATGACAAGTGTCAATACAGACCCCTACACGGCTTTTATTTTCAACTTTGTCAATGATGTGGGCTAAGTGTTCAAATTTGTAACCAAGGTTAGACCCTTGTCCTGCGGTATTTTCTATGACCAGTTTGACATCTGAAT
>DQSX01000059.1 GCA_015663065.1 Sulfurovum sp. | reverse complement strand
TCAATACTGATCGGTCTTACCTCATCCAAAGTACGTCCATCTGCTCTGATACCTTTGTCGATGATCATGGCACGTACCACTGTCTTTTTGTATCTTTCCAGTACTTTTGAGACCAGCTCTTTCTCTGCTTCTTTGCCTTCAGACTCCAAAGCTTCCATGATCTTTGTACGTACTTTTTTAAGTTCTGTGGATCGTTCTGATTTTGCCATATGTGAAATAGCAGCTTCTACATCTGAAGCATAGTTACTTTCGATGTAAGCATAAAGTGTTTCATCCACTTTGTCTTCTGCCAGAACAAGATCCAAAGGTGTTCTGGCCGCCGAGGCAAAACCTTCACTGTATTTTTCACTTGCCACAGAGATAGCATCTCCTGCCAGGGCAATAGCTGTGACCAGACTCTCTTCATCAAGCTCATTACACTCCTGATGCTCCAAAATAAGTGGTACGCCACCCATCATAGGGTCGATCATATCTACCTCTACATCATCTATGATCTCTGAAGCCATCGTACGCATCTCTATCATCAGCACATCATTCCCTGAGCCTACCACAAGTAGATCCAAAGTACTTTCATCCTGCTGATTCAAAGTAGGATTAATGATCATTTCATTATCGATCTTTCCTATTCTTACACCTGCAATACTCTGTTGTACTGGAATATCGGAAACATACAGGGCAGCAGAGGCAGCATGTAAAGCTGCGATCTGCATATCTACATCAGAGTCAGAACTGACCACCATTACAGAGATCGTGACAGGGTAATGAAAGCCTTTGGGGAAGAGAGGACGCAGTGAACGATCCACGATACGTGAGGTCAGTGTTTCAAAATCACCGGGTTTTGTCTCTCTTTTAA
Organism: Sulfurovum sp.; assembly: GCA_015663065.1. Lineage (GTDB taxonomy): Bacteria > Campylobacterota > Campylobacteria > Campylobacterales > Sulfurovaceae > Sulfurovum. Next base: position 964 of record DQSX01000059.1, on the reverse strand, counting down.
TGAATCCGCCGGGAATTTTGGCTGCCGCATAGGATTTTTCCATATACTGCACGGTCAGGGGAAGGAAATCTTCATTCACTGCTTTTTCATCGATGGCAACAGCGGCGATCAGTACTGCTTTACCCTGCTGGTACATGACTGCACCGGATGCCTGTTTGGCGACCTTGTTGAAACTATATTTCTCTTCAAGATTATTAACATTGATCTCTATTATTTGTTCTGTCATTTTTTTCCTTTTTTGTATCATACTTTTTTATCATGATCTTTCTGTTTTATTACTCTACGCTCATATCTGCTAGTGATATCTGTTATATCTTCAAAACGCAATTGTTCAAAGTTTTTGTAGTAGTATTCTATCGAAATATAGTCATCTATCTTATGAGGGCAGAATACACCGTCACAGACAGAGAGAAGATTTCGATAAACGGTTCTGTCTAAAATAGGTGTAGCAATGTAAATATCTTTTGCCCCGCGTGCGATCACTGACTTTAGTGCCACCATCATGGTCAAACCAGTCTCAACACACTCATCTGCAAGTACAACATATTTTCCCGCAAGTGGCAAGATCTCTTTGCCTTTTCGGTATTTATAGACATAGGAGAGAACCTCCTCTTCATATTTGCGCTGTGCTTCACCATAGACATAATCTTCAGAGATGGCAAAAGAATCTATGAGAGCTTTGTGCATGACCACTTCTTCAGTTTCAGATACCATGGCAATGGAGAGCTCCGGGTTATTGGGTGCAAGTATTGCTTCAGTAAGTAAAATATCCATCTGGCCCTTCACTGCCTGTGCGATCTTGTCAGCAAAAAACACACCCCCTTCACTCACCCCGATGACCACAGGTTCATTGTCAGCAAAAAGCTCAAGAGGCAAAGACCTTATGAGTTGCTCTGCAGCATCTTCACGGTCTTCAAAATAGATAGTATTAAGGTCTGAATCGGTTTGCATGGTCTGCTCCTGG
>DQSX01000223.1 GCA_015663065.1 Sulfurovum sp. | reverse complement strand
TCGATACTTTTGGTGGATATTTAAAAATAGGTAAAAGACATAAGATCTCCGATGATGACAAGTTTGACTCACTAACAGTCACAGACATTGTTGTACACTCTTCCAACGTGGGAACCTCACTGATCTCCTGGATGTTGACCGGTCAAGAGTTTAGAGAAGGTTTACTCAAATTTGGTGTGGCAAAACCTTCGGGTATAGACCTCTCACGTGACTTGCCAGGCAGTCTGAAAAAAGTAAACTTGCTAAACAATCAACTGCATAGAGCCAATACCTCTTACGGCTATGGAATGACCATCACCTTTGCCCAGCTCTTTAAAGCCTACTCTGCGTTTAACAATGACGGCATTGCAGTGACCCCAAGACTGGTAGACTACCTGGAAGATGCAAAAGGCAGACGCTACACCCTTGATCCCAAAGTAGGTGACATACAAGCCATCTCAAAAAAGACAGCCAATCAGATGCATGATATTCTGTTAGAGGTGGTTAAACGTGGTACCGGAGTAGCAGCACAATACCCCGGTTTGGAGATAGGTGGAAAAACAGGGACGGCTCACATTGCAAAGAACGGGCACTATGTACGTGAGTACCACAGTAGTTTTTACGGTTTTGCCAATGACAAATTCGGTCATAAATATACCATAGGGGTACTGGTAATACGCGCGAAGAAAAAATATAAATATTTTGCTTCACAGTCTGCTGTGCCTACCTTCAAAAACATTGTCCAAATACTCGCTGAACAGGGAAAACTGACACCTGACCCTGAAGTTCTTAAAAAGATAGAAGAGGAAAAGGTATATCAGGCAGAAATCACCGAACAGAAAAAGACAAGTGCTGCAAAAAAGAAAAAAATTGTAAAGAAAAAGAAAAAGAAAAAGGTATTTACCGAACCGCAGATCCCTACCACCAAACCTGCACCCCAGCATGTTCAGCAGTATGAGAATATAGAAGATCTATTTTAAATTCACTTCGTAGTCCTAGTGAACGATCTTCTTATTTGAATATGTTTTCACAATCTTTCAAAATAGCACCCGGCACTGTCGCAATGGTCATAAACCCGGTCATGCTCAAAAGGGGATAGTGCAGTGCCAAATTATATTTAGGTGCCAGCACTTTTGCTTCTGAATTTTCTACAAGTACCATATAAGGGAGCACAGAAGCATTCTGGGCACCTATCTTCTTGGCAAATTTACTAGTTCTTTTCCCGAGTTTTACACCCAAAAGTGTGCTACCGTTCTCAAGAGGAAGTTCAAATACAACCGTACCACTTGCTTTTGCTTTTTTCAAAAGTGCTTCATTATCCCCGCTTGCCACAGATTCCATATCTTCATAATAGGGCATAGACATGGCAAAATGGTATCCGCTCAGCTCATCAAACTCCATACGGTCTTTTGAGTTTTTAAGCCCCTCAAAGGTCTGGTTGAGTTTGTCAAGAACTTTTTTGGCACCTGCTTCATCAAAATCATCCTGCAGATAGGCTTTGGCAAAATAGAGCGGGTTGGCAATACTGATCTGTTTGTTCACATCGTCTACAAGTACTTTAAGCACAGCCATAAATCCGCGGTTTTTTTTGTTTGCCATTTTTTTCAGCGAAGGAGAGGTAAAGGTGATCGAAGTGAGATCAGCTTTTTTATCGACAGTATCTGTACCCAATATTTCAAATCCAGCATTTTTCAGGTCAACTTTTACCTGTGCTACACTTGCATACGGTCCTCTCAAATAGGCAGAGACAAACTCTTTTTCAATCTGCCCGGAAGTGGATGCCGTTGTGACTGTTCTCGGTTCTACATTAGCTTCCTGTTTTTTCTCTTCTACTGTTTCACTTACAGTATCAGCTGTTTTTACACTGCTGCTTGCTGTTTGTACTTTTCTTGTAAGCGGATTGACGTTTGGCACAGCTTTGGCACCCAATCCTTCCAAAATAGCCGGGATCTCCTTATCGAGTCTTTTGATGAAGTCTGCTCTTTTAGGATCATCAATTTTCAGTGTTGCACCCCAATTGGCAAGTGTCGGCATACCTATGACCAGTGTATTGCTGTCTTTTTTAATATACATATACATGGAACAGGGTGCAAATATACCGGCTTGCGGTCGCCCCCCTTCATTGTCAAACACAGTGTATGAGAATTTAAAATGACAGAGTGCATAGGTCCAGAATTGGTCAAATCCGGGAATACTGTCTTCTCCGGCACTGCTTGCCTTGAAATCAAAGAAACCGGCTATCAGATAGCCGCCCTCTTCCATAGCCTCTTCAAAACCTTCCTGAAAATCATCCGTGAAGTCACTCAGGTCTTTGGGTCTTTCAAAAGTGTATTCAAAGTTCATCATTCTTTTCTCTGCAAAAGCATCATAAGTGATATAGCTTTTTTTACCGCCAAGCTCTTTTTCGATCATGGCATCAAGCGGTTCAAAGGTCTCTATAAATACTTCTCTGACTTTTTTATCTTCAATGCCAAGCATATCGAGGATCGCTTCAGGCATAAGGTGGGTCACCCTACTCTGCTGTTCTCCGATTTTTTTGAAACCCAGTAAGTTAAAAGGACTGAAACCGGCAATACGAGGGTCTATGTTTAACAGAGGTTTGATCTTCTCATCATTGACAATAGACATAAAACTTAAAAAATCAAGTTTTGTTGAACCATATTTTTCTTTATAATGGTCATTGACCCGCTTGTGCGGATCGGCCAGAGAAAAGCCAATGGTTTTTACCTTTTGTTCAACCAATTCATTGTATTCATCTTCTATATCTTCATCAAAAGTATAGACTACTGCCAAATTTTTGGATCTCTGTACGGGAGGAGCAACAACTGTTTTTGTTTCAGCTTCTGCTTTTACTGCCGGCTCAGGTTTTTGTTCCGATTTTACTTCCCCGGGAGCAGTATCGGCCGCTGTTGCGACTATCGGCACATCTGGCGTACCAGTATCTTGCCCCACATACATACCCAGGCTAAAAAAGACAATAGCCACCACTAAAATTTCAAGTAATTTTTTCATAAGAGACTCCCGTATAAGTGATTTTTATAGTATAACATAGATTATATAAATCTAATTTATTTAATAAAATTATTTCTAAGTAGAAAAGTGAAGTGTAACTTTGCTATAATAAAAATAAGATTTTTTGATCGAAGGACTAATAATGCATAAAAAATTTATTGTACTCGGGCTCATAACACTGTTTGGTATCACACTGCAGGCGGACTATACTGATGCTGAACGCATCAGAGATATGAAGACTATGGAAGAAGCGATGGTGAAGATCCAAAAAGGTTTACTCACTAATGACAGCAACTTACTCTCAAAAGGTGTCAACCAGTTGCAACAGGTTACACGCAAAGTAGAGCCGCCACTGAAGCCAAATTCCATTTTGGCACCCCAAAATACCTATCAATATAAATTTTCAAGAAAACAGGGTGAAAAGATCATTCGTTTTGCAGAAGATATAAGAGAAGATATGGATGCCGGCAATAAACACTCTGCTTCAAAATCATTTGTAAAAGTATTGGATGAATGTATCTCCTGTCACAACAAGATCAGAAAGTGGCAGGATAAATAAAGTTTAGATCCAGAGATTATCGATCAGGCGTGGCTTTCCTACCCATGCCGCGACCAGTATAATGCTATTGCCTATCTCTACCTCTTTTAAGTCATTGAACGCTCTGTCCACAATGGCGACATATTCAACTTCATCAACCTCATCAAGTACATGACGCATCTCTTTTTTAATGGTTTCAACATTAAGCTCCCCTGACATGACCATTTTTGTGGCCTGTTTGAGTGATCGGGAAAGTGCCAAAGCACGCTGCTTCTGTTGCGCATCAAGATAAACATTGCGAGAGCTTAAAGCCAATCCATTCTCATCCCGTACGATGTCACAGGGGATAATCTCTACATCCATAAAATAGTTCTTGACCATTTGGGAAACAAGTGCCAACTGCTGTGCATCCTTTTTACCAAAATAGGCTTTAGACGCAGAAGAGAGGTTCAACAATTTCATTACGACCTGAAGCATACCGTCAAAATGTCCAGGACGTTTTTCACCCTCAAGTACATAGCCTCTAAGTGCCGGAGCACCGATGCAAAGTTCATCTTTTTCATACATACTGTCTATGTCAGGCATAAAAAGAATGTCTACCCCCGAACGTTCACATATTTTCTTGTCTGCTTCATCTCTACGCGGATAGGCGTCGAGGTCCTCCCCTTCCAAAAACTGTGTAGGATTTACAAAAATAGAAACGATCAAATGCGCATTCTCTTTTCTGGCTTGCTGCAGCAGAGAGAGATGGCCCTGATGCAGTGCACCCATAGTTGGAACAAATCCAATACTCCCTCTCGTTCCCTGAGCTTGACGAAGGGACTTTTTTGCTTCCTGCAACTCTGCTATAGTCTTTGCGATTATCATCCCTAACCCTCTATTTTGCTATATTTTGGTAAAATCATAGCAAAAAAAAGTGAATAAAGGAACTTTTTCATCATGGATGCATACGAATACAGTGAACTGTTAAAATCACTTTCCAAAAAAATGGAAAATATTAAAAATATCGTTAAACCGGATGCCTTGCTAAAAAGACTCTCAGAGATAGAAAAGATGCAAGAAGATCCTGATTTCTGGTCTGACTCGGACAATGCTGCCAAGATCTCTCAGGAGAAAACAAAAACGGAACGTATTATTGCAAAATACAACATTGCCAACGATGCAGTGAAAGATGCTCTGGAGTATTTTGAAATGGCGAAATCTGAAAAAGATGAAGAGACCCTTGAAATGCTCTATGACGATGCAGATGCACTGCAGGAGAGTACCAATGCTCTGGAAGTACAGATGATGCTCTCAGGAGAACATGATGGCAACAATGCCATTGTCTCCATTCACCCTGGTGCAGGTGGTACGGAGTCACAGGACTGGGCTGCCATGTTATACCGTATGTACCTTAGATGGGCAGAGCGTCATGACTTTAAAGTAGAAGTGCTTGACTATCAACCAGCAGAAGAGGCAGGTATCAAAGATGTCTCTTTTATCATCAAAGGTGAAAATGCTTACGGATACCTCAAAGTAGAGAACGGTATCCACCGCTTGGTACGCATCTCCCCTTTTGACTCCAATGCCAAACGACATACCTCATTCTCTTCTGTGATGGTCTCTCCGGAGGTCGATGATGACATTGATATTGTCATAGAAGACAAAGACATACGTGTAGATACCTACCGTGCATCAGGTGCCGGAGGACAGCACGTCAACAAAACAGAGTCTGCCATCCGTCTGACACACATAGAGACCAACATCATCGTGCAGTGTCAAAACGACCGCTCACAACACAAGAACAAAGCCGCAGCCATGAAGATGCTAAAGTCACGTCTCTATGAGTATGAGATGGCAAAAAAACAGGCTGCACTTGACGGTGTAGAGAAATCAGAGATAGGCTGGGGACACCAGATCCGCTCCTACGTCATGCAGCCCTACCAACAGGTAAAAGACACCAGAAGCAACCAGGCATTTACCAATGTAGAGGCTATTTTGGATGGGGATATAGATAAAATGTTAGAAGGTGTGCTTATTGCTCAGGCAAAATAAGGAAACAGAAGTTTATTTTTCTTCTTTATCTTCCTTCTTTTTATCCACATATTTCGTGATCGTTTTGGTTACCACAATCGCAGCCGTAAAAGCCAACAATATCATAAATGCAGTGTAAAGAGCATTGCCTATATCTATATTCATAACACTTCCTTTAACACCTTGTCTTCAAGTTTGTAGCGTTTGTCACAACGGGCTGCCATGGCTTCATCGTGTGTCACAAGCAGTAGCCCTGCTCCTGTCTCTTTGATGTAGTCGAGCAACACATCCATCACCAGCTCTGCTGTCTCTTTGTCAAGATTTCCTGTCGGTTCATCTGCAAAGATGATGCGGGGCTTTTTACTTAACACCCTTGCAACAGAGACACGCTGCTGCTGTCCGCCGGAGAGTTCACCTATCTTTTGGTCCATCACTGTTTTGATCTCAAGTTTTTCCAGTAAGGCATCTTCTATCTTGGTACCCGAAAGCATAGTCGCTACTTCGACATTTTCCAATGCAGACATACCTTTAAAAAGATAATGTGACTGAAAAATAATACCGATCTCATAACGGCGAAGTGCTTCAATAGCTTCATCTTTTTGACTGTAGAGATCTTTGGAAAAAAGATCCACCATTCCTGAGTTTGGCTCTATAAAAGTAGAGAATATATGTAGAAGTGTGGATTTTCCAGAACCGCTTCGTCCTACAATGACGGCAGACTGCGATGGAAGCAAAGAAAAGTCCACATTTGAAAAAAGATCTGTATCAAAGCTATGGGATATACCTGTAGCAGTTAAAAGAGGTGTTGACATAAAAGAGTGCCTTTAGAAATAGTAAGACATTTTAACATAAAAAGTTTCTAATGCAGGGCGTTGTGAGGACACAACACCCTGCAGCAGTTATGCCATTTGTGCGGCAACTTCTGCAGCAAAATCTTCTTCTACTACTTCAATACCTTCACCAACTTCAAGTCTTACGAAGTGTACGATATCAGCTGAACCACCGGCAGCTTTCGCTTTCTCCTGAACATATTCAAGAACTGTTTTGCTATCATCCATTACAAATTTCTGATCCAAAAGACACTGCTCCTGGTCAAGTGTTGTATTATCTGAGATAAATCTTGCAAGTTTACCAGGAAGGATCTTGTCCCAGATCTTTTCAGGTTTACCTTCAGCCGCCAACTCTGCTTTAAGTGCAGTTTCAACTGTTGCAAGTACTTCTTCAGTCAACTGAGACATTGAAATGTACTGAGGCACATTTTTAAGTGTTTTACCTAAACGCACAAGCTCTTCATTCTCTTTCTCGATCGCAACAATTCTACCTTTGGTCTCTTCTGCTACGAACGCAGCATCAAAGTCTTTATAAGAGAGTGTAGACGGTGACATAGCAGCAGCATGCATTGCTACTTCTTTAAGTACCGGAGTCATTGCTTCTGCTGTTGCAGCAGAATCACATTTAGCTTCAATGATCACACCATTTTGCTTGTTTGAGTGCACATAACCGTTTACTGCGGTAGTCTCATCACCAGAAATCAATGCTGCTCTTCTTACAACAAGCTTTTCACCGATCGTTGCAATTTGTTGAGCAAGATACTCTTCAAATGATTCACCATTGATCGTTGAAGTGTTTATAGCATCTGCATCAGCAAGATTCTCTGCAAATGCATGGTCTACAACATCTGACATCAATGCCAGAAATTTGTCATTTTGTGCCACAAAGTCAGTTTGAGAGTTGATTTCAACGATAACCGCTTTTTTACCTTCAACTTTAATACCAATAGCACCTTCGGCAGCTACTTTACTGGCTTTTTTTGCTGCAGCGCCCATACCCTGGTCTCTCAGCCATGCAACAGCTTTGTCCATGTCTCCGTCAGATGCAGCAAGGGCTTTTTTACAGTCCATCATTCCTGCTTCTGTCATCTCTCTGAGTTTTTTGATGTCTTTAGGTCCAAAGTTTGCCATCTTATGC